>NZ_AGBG01000020.1:0-53676 GCF_000225005.1 Ectothiorhodospira sp. PHS-1
AAAACCCTGGACTCCCGCTTGCGCGGGAGTGACGAAAGGGTGCGGGCGTGTCAGCCTTGTCTTCCCAAGGCCCGGCGAGCGATGGACTCACAGGTCTTTGCCGCAAGGTCGCCGTCCGCGATCTTCTGCAGCGCCTCCACCAGCGCGACAACTCGTTCACCGTAGGGAATGCCATCGATCAAGACCGCTCTGGGATAGCGTCTGCAGGCTGGTCTGAACGTGATTTCCGGACCCGGCTGAGCCCCGAGCGTGTCGTGTTGTCCTTGTTCCCTGGGGGGGCGGGATGTCGAGGTAGTCTCAGGCCGGGTTCCGGCAGATCCCGGATAGCCTTCCATCAAGAGTCTAGCCATGATCCGGCGTCGTTGCATGTCTCCCAGATCCCGCCAGATCCCGATTTCTTCCAGTGTCCGTCCGCAGCCGATGCAGCGGCCGTTTTCCGCCCGGCAGATCTTGATACAGGGAGTCAGCATGGTGATGATTTCCAAAGACGGCTATGTCCGCCTTCAGACCACGGTGCCGCCGGTCGGTTTCCCCGGGTGTCCCAGGATGGAGGTGATCCAGTGGGCCAGGATTTCCCGCTCCGGTGCCTGTCCCGGACTGCTTTCCCGCTGCCGGCGACCCCAGATCGATTCGGGAAAGTGAGCATCCTCCCGATAGCGGGGGATCACGTGCCAATGAAGATGAGGGACCTGATTGCCGAAGCTGGCCAGATTGATCTTGTCGGGTTTCATCAGCGCCCGCAGCGCCCGTTCCGTGGCCAGGACGACGCTCATCAGGTGCTGCTGCTCCAGCGAGGGCAGGTCGCTCATCTCAGTCACGTGATCATGCCAGATCACCCGGCAAAAACCGGGATAATCGGGATCATCCACCTGGATGACCCGGCAGCTCTCATCCTGCCAGATCAGGGTTTCATCTTGTGGGGTACAGAGCGGACAGGAGGCTGCAGGCATGGATTCTCTCTTTTCGTGATGGACAAGCCGGCGTATGGGCGCTCAGGTTGTTTCGGGTCTTTCCCGCAGGAATTCGTGTATTTGATGCGCCGGCAGGGGACGACTGAAGAGATAGCCCTGGGCCTGATGGCATCCCAGGTCGGTCAGCAGATCCCGCTGACTCTCGGTTTCCACGCCTTCAGCCAGGACCTGAAATCCCAGGTTCGTGCCCAGTGTGATGATGGCCTTGGCAATCGCCAGGTCGTGGGTGTCTTCCGGAATGCCCCGGATGAAGCTCTGATCGATCTTCAGACAGTCAAAGGGCAGGGATTTGAGGTAGGACAGGGACGAGTAGCCGGTACCAAAATCATCCACTGCCAGCGTCACCCCCAGGGCCTTGAGTGCTTCGAGCAGCTCATGGGCACCCTGCCGCCGATCCATGATGAAACTCTCCGTGACTTCCAGTTCCAGCAGTCTGGAATCCAGCCCGGTGTCTTGCAGCACCGTGGCCACGGTTTCCACCATGTTGCTACGCTGGATCTGGATGCCCGAGACGTTGACGGCAATACGGCCGAACACCAGCCCCTCCCGATCCCAGTGCAGGGCCTGTCGGCAGGCCTGTTCGAGTACCCATCGCCCCAGGGGCAGGATGAGGCCGGTGTCCTCGGCCATGGGGATGAACCGGTTGGGGGGAATCAGGCCCTGACTGGGGTGTTCCCACCGGACCAGCACCTCCAGCCCGTGGATCTCTCCGGTGGATAGATCCACTTGCGGCTGGTAGTGGAGGATCAGTTCATTGCGTTGGATGGCATGACGCAGTTCGGTCGCCATGACCACCCGATCCCGGGCATATTCGGTCAGATCCTGGGCATAGTAGCGATAGGTATTGCCACCGGCGTGTTTGGCCCGGTAAGTCGCGGCATCGCTGTGCTGGAGCAGTTGTTCCACGTCCTGGCCGTCATGGGGATAGGTGGCGATGCCGATGCTGGCGGTGACGAAGACTTCCTGGTTCCGTAACTGGATCGGCGCCTGCAGGGCCTGCAGGACCGATTCGGCCACAATCTCCGGACGTGTCCGGCTCTTGCTGGAGTCTTCCACCAGGATTGCGAACTCGTCTCCCCCCATGCGTGCCAGGGTTTCGTCCTTCTGCAGCACCGTTTCCAGGCGATCGGCCACCTCGCTCAGGATTTGATCTCCCTCGCTGTGTCCCAGGCTGTCGTTGATGTGCTTGAATTCATCCAGATCCAGTTGCAGCACCGCCAGGTCCGAATGTCGGGATTCGGCGCGTAGCAGAGCCTGTTCAAGGCGGGTGCGAAACAGCAGTCGGTTGGGCAGATTGGTCAGCGGGTCCCGGTAAGCCAGGCGCTGGATTTCCTCCTGGGTCCGCTTGATATCGCTGATGTCGGAAAATACGGCGACATAGTGGGTGATGGTGCCGTTATCGCCGTGGACTGCATTGATGGTGGCCCATTGAGGATACACCTCGCCATTCTTGCGGCGATTCCAGATCTCCCCCCGCCAGTGGCCGGCATTGTGCAGGCTGGCCCACATCTGCTCGTAGAACGACTGTGAATGGCGCCCTGAGCTGAGCAGGCTGGGATTGCGGCCCAGGGCTTCCTCCTCACTGTAGCCGGTGATCTTGGTGAAGGCACGGTTCACGGCCAGGATGCGCGTGCCAGCATCGGTGATGATGACGCCTTCGCTGGTGGCCTCGAAAACCGTGGCGGATTGTTGCAGACGCTCCTCCGCCTGCTTGCGTTCAGTGATGTCCTGGAAAGCCCCCTGCACCCGAATGATATTCCCCTTCTCATCCCGGACCGGGGTGCCGATGGTCCGGATCCAGAGGCGACGTCCCTTGGCCGTCTGAATCTGCAACTCCTCGTCGTAGGGGGTACCTGCTTCGGCACAGGCGCGAAAGACCTCAATGATCCTCGGGCGTGATTCCGGGGCGTAGAAACGGATGCCGTCTTCCAGTGCAATGGTGGTGCCCGGCGGCATGTCATGAATCCTGCAGACCTCGTCCGACCAGTAGACCTTGCCATTGGCAAGGTCTGCCTGCCAGCTCCCCAGTCTGGCCAGAGTGGAGGCCATTTGCATCAGGCTTTCCGTCTCTCCCAGCTTCTGCTGGGTCAGGACCTTTTCAGTAATGTCGTGAATGATGGAATATAGTAGCTGGCGTCCCTGCATGCTGATGGGGCCACTGTATACCTCAACATGGGTGATACTGCCATCGGCCAGCCGGTGCCGGAACTGGAAGTACTTGCGTTCCTGCTGGCGGGCCTTCTGCATTTCCTTCTGGATGTCTTCCGGGGAGAGCGGGTTGATCTGGCTGATTTTCATCCGTCGCATCTGCTCGCGATCCCAACCGTAGAACTGACAGGCGGCGGGATTGGCATCGATGATGGCACCGTTCTCCGGATCGACCAGCAGCATGACCGTATGATTGTTCTCGAACAGGCTGCGGTAGCGGGTTTCACTTTCCCGTAACGAGGCTTCGGCTTCCATGCGGCCGGAGATATCCTCCACGGTGATGAGCAGCGCGGGTTCCGCCCCCGAAGGGGCGGGGATGCCCTTCACATTGATCGAGGCATACACCGGTTTGCCGTCCTCTCGCAGCAGGCGTTGCTCCAGGGTGCGGGTGTCCGGCGTCCCTTCACGGATTCCCTGGAGGGCTGCCCGCCAGACCGGGAGGTCATCCGGATGAATCAGGTCCTGCCAGAGGGTGACTTTCATCTGCTGCAAGTTCAGTGACAGGATCTCGCGGAGCCGGTCATTGCAACGCTCGAAGTTTCCCGCCGGAGTGATGATGGCCATGCCGATGAAGGGCTGGCGATAGAAGTGATCAAGGATGCGATCCGCCCGCATCTGTTCGGCCGTGAGCGCCAGGCTTTGCAGGCGCTGCTGCTGATACCACACCAACAGCAGCATGGCGCTGATGATGGCTACCGCCATCAGGGTGATGATGATGCTCCAGAACAGCAGGTGTTGCAGGGGGTCCAGGACTTCTTCGCGATCAACCTGAGCGATCAGGGTCCATTCACTGCCGTCGATCGGTCTGAAGGCGGCCAGAACTTCCATGCCCCGTTGGTCAATGCCCCGCAGGGTACCGACCGCTTCTCCCTGGCTGGCAACGGCATCCCACAGGGGCGCGGGACGCTTCTCTCCCCGGCGGTCGTCTTTGTCCGGGGAACGGGTGTGTCGGCTGGACCGGAACACCTCCACATGATCGTCGTGGTGGCGGATCAGTTCCGTACGCCCGCTCTGTGTGGCTGATGGCCAGAAATCCAGGGTGGGGAAAATGAATTTCTCCGGGTCGATCCGGATCAGGATGAAACCGAGGAAGTCCGTGCCGTCGTGTAAGGAAGCGGGAGGCAGCGGAACCACGAAATCCAGCCAGATGCGCCCGGCATCATCATGCATCATCTGATTGTGGATGGGGCCGCCCTGGGCTTTGGCCCTGGGCAGCAGCGCCAGCGTGGCCGGCGAGGGGGTTTCCAGGTCACCGGTGCTGATCAGCAGTGTGCCTTCCGGGTCCAGCAGCATGAGCCATCGGTATTCATAATGGGCCTGGACAGTACCGAGACGGCTGAGGATTTCCGCCCGTAGCGCCGCGCCCCCCGGCTCCGACAGGGCTTGCACCTTGTCCAGGAAATGCTGATGCTCGGCCAGAACCATGGCATCGCTTTGCCGTTCCATCAGCCAGTGTTCCATCTGTCGGGCTTTCAGGTAGGCAATGTTGTCGAGGCTTTCGATCGCCTCCTGCTCCAGCCTGGGCTGTTGCAGGGTGGTGACCAGCAGGCCCATGCCGGGAGCCAGCAGGGCCAGGACCAGCAGGATCACGCCCAGGCGCAGGGTGCTGCCGGACATCCGCCGGGATAGCCTCCCGGCCCGAGGGTCGATGTCGTCAGCCGAGCGGCGAACTTCCCAAAATCGAAGCAACAGGTAGAGCAGCCCGCTGGTGACGCCGACAAAGACCAGACCCTTGAGCATCTCGATCCGGGTCTGTGCCAGGGGTTCCGACAGGGCGAGACCCAGCATCATGCCCGAGGCAATGATCCACAGGGCAGCAAAGAGCGCGTAGCTCAGCGCGATGCCTGCGGGGGTCAGTTTGAAGGGTGCGGGCATGAAGGGGGCTTCTTGATCAGGCGTGAATCATCAGATCAAGGAAGAGTATAGGTGCTGCCGACGGCATTCGGCAGGTACCATGATGAATCAATACGGACCGTGGGTCCGGAAAGGCCGTGGTGCAGGCCCGGCCATGCCGGGCCTGCACCAAACCCGATGCCTCACCGGGGCAAGTCGGAACTCCCCATCAGCCATTCGTCCACCGCCCGGGCGCACTGACGCCCTTCGCGGATGGCCCAGACCACCAGGGATTGGCCGCGACGCATGTCGCCGGCGGCGAAAACGCCATCCACGCTGGTGTGGTAGGCTTTGGCGCCTTCGGTCACGCCCTTGACGTTGCCCCGGGCATCCAGCTCCAGGCCGGACTCCTGTTGCAGTTGGGCCAGCATGCCCTCCTGCACCGGATGCACGAAGCCCATGGCCAGCAGCACCAGATCACAGCGGATTTCCCGCTCGGTGCCCGGCACTTCGCTCATCTGGAAACGGCCCTGGGCATCCTTTTCCCACTTCACCGACACCACCCGTGCCGCCTTGACCCGGCCATGGCCGTCGTCGATGAAGGCCTTGGTGGCCACATTCCACTCCCGGGTGCAGCCTTCTTCCTGGGAACTGGAGGTGCGCATGCGGTTGGGCCAGTTGGGCCAGGTGAGTCCCTTGTCTTCCTTCACCGGCGGCTTGTCCAGGATCTCCACCTGGGTGACATGGATCGCACCATGACGGTTGGAGGTGCCGATGCAGTCGGAACCGGTGTCGCCGCCGCCGATGACCAGCACGTGCTTGTCCTGGGCGCTGATGAAGTCCTCGTCGGGCACGAATACGCCCTGCACCCGCTTGCTGTTGCGGGTGAGGAAATCCATGGCGAAGTGTACGCCTTGCAGTTCACGACCGGGCACCGGCAGATCCCGGGGTTTCTCGGAACCGCCCGCCAGCACCACCGCGTCGAACTCCGCCTGCAGCTTCGCCACCGGGATGTCCACGCCGATATGGGTCAGGGTGTGGAACTGCACCCCTTCCGTGCGCATCTGTGCGATACGGCGATCGATGTGGCCCTTGTCCAGCTTGAAGTCGGGAATGCCGTAACGCAAAAGGCCGCCGATGCGATCCGCCTTCTCGAACACTTCCACATGGTGACCGGCCCTGGCCAGCTGCTGGGCGGCCGCAAGGCCCGCGGGGCCGGAGCCCACCACCGCCACCCGCTTGCCGGTGCGGCGCTGGGCCACCTGGGGCCGGATCCAGCCTTCTTCCCAGGCCCGGTCGACGATGGCGCACTCGATGGTCTTGATGGTCACCGGGGTGTCGTCGATGTTCAGGGTGCAGGCGGCCTCGCAGGGGGCGGGGCAGATGCGGCCCGTGAACTCGGGGAAGTTGTTGGTGGAATGCAGCACCTCGATGGCCTGCTTCCAGTCGCTCTTGTACACCAGGTCATTCCAGTCCGGAATGATGTTGTTCACCGGGCAGCCCTGGTGACAGAAGGGGATGCCGCAATCCATGCAGCGGGCACCCTGCTCACGCAGCTGTTCCACGCTGAGCGGGATGACGAACTCCCGATAGTGGACGATACGGTCACTCACCGGCGCATAGCGCCGGTCGCGGCGTGCAAATTCCAGGAATCCGGTTGGCTTACCCATGAGCGGCGCTCCCCTCAAGCGGCTGGTTGGCGGTCAGTGGTCGGTTGGCACCCGGCGGGCGGGCCTTCTGGGCCTGGAGCTCTTCCAGGGCACGGCGGTAATCCACCGGCATCACCTTGACGAAGCGGGGCAGGAAGTTGTTCCAGTCCGCCAGGATGCGTTCGGCCTGGGCCGAGCCGGTGTAGGCCAGATGACGCTCGATGAGGGTCTTCAGGCGCCGGGCATCGTGGTTGGTCATGTCGTGGCTCAGGTCCACTCGACCGTGGGTTTCCAGATCCCCGCCCTGGTGATCCAGGGCCTCCAGGGCATCGTCCTCGGCGGCGATGGGCTCCAGTTCCACCATGGCCAGGTTGCAGCGCTGGGCAAAATCACCATCCTCGTCCAGCACGTAGGCCACCCCGCCGGACATGCCGGCGGCGAAGTTGCGGCCGGTGCGGCCCAGGCACACCATGATGCCGCCGGTCATGTATTCGCAGCCGTGGTCGCCCACGCCTTCCACCACGGCGGTGGCACCGGAGTTACGCACGCAGAAACGCTCACCGGCCACGCCGCGGAAGAACACTTCGCCGCTGATGGCGCCGTAGAGCACGGTGTTGCCGACGATGATGTTGTCCTCGGCCCGGTCGATGGCGGCATGGGCCGGCGGATAGATGATGATGCGGCCGCCGGACAGGCCCTTGCCCACGTAGTCATTGGCCTCGCCTTCCATCTCCAGGGTCACGCCCTTGGCCAGCCAGGCGCCGAAGGACTGGCCACCGGTGCCATGGGCCTTGATGTGTATGGTGTCATCCGGCAGGCCGGCATGACCGTAGCGGGCCGCCACCTGACCGGAGAGCATGGTGCCCACGGTGCGGTGGAAGTTGCGGATCCGGGTTTCGATCTTCACCGGCTTGCCCTCGGTCAGGGCCGGCTGGGCCTGCCGGATCAGTTCGTGATCCAGGGCCTTGTCCAGACCGTGATCCTGGGTCTCGGTGTTGTAGATGGCCACCTCGGCCGGCACCTGGGGCCGGGCCAGCAGGTGGGTATAGTCCAGACCCTGGGCCTTCCAGTGGCTGATGGCCTTGCGCATCTCCAGCAGGTCGGAACGCCCGATCATCTCGTTCATGGTGCGGAAGCCCAGCTTGGCCATCAGGCGGCGGACTTCCTCGGCCACGAAGAAGAAATAGTTGATGACGTATTCCGGCTTGCCGGTGAATTTCTTGCGCAGTTCAGGATCCTGGGTGGCCACGCCCACCGGGCAGGTGTTCAGATGGCACTTGCGCATCATGATGCAGCCTTCCACGATCAGCGGCGCGGTGGCGAAGCCGAACTCGTCGGCCCCCAGCAGGGCGCCGATGACCACGTCGCGGCCGGTGCGCAGACCGCCGTCCACCTGCAGGGCCACGCGGCCCCGCAGACGGTTGAGCACCAGGGTCTGCTGGGTTTCGGCCAGGCCGATTTCCCAGGGGCTGCCGGCGTGCTTGATAGAGGTCAGCGGGCTGGCCCCGGTGCCGCCGTCGTAACCGGCGATGGTGATATGGTCCGCATGGGCCTTGGAGACGCCGGCGGCCACGGTGCCCACGCCCACCTCGGAGACCAGCTTCACGGAGATGCGGGCCTTGGGATTGGCGTTCTTGAGGTCGTGGATCAGCTGCGCCAGGTCCTCGATGGAATAGATGTCGTGGTGGGGCGGCGGCGAGATCAGGCCCACGCCAGGCGTGGAATGACGCACCCGGGCGATCTGGGCATTGACCTTGTGGCCGGGCAGCTGGCCGCCCTCGCCGGGCTTGGCGCCCTGGGCGATCTTGATCTGGATGTCGTCGGCATTCACCAGGTACTCGGTGGTGACGCCGAAGCGGCCGGAGGCCACCTGCTTGATGGCGGAACGTTCCGGGTTCATGGAACCGTCCGCCAGGGGCAGGAAGCGTTCCGGTTCCTCGCCACCCTCGCCGGTATTGGACTTGCCGCCGATAGCGTTCATCGCCTTGGCCAGGGTGGAATGGGCCTCGTAGGAGATGGAGCCGAAGGACATGGCGCCGGTGGCGAAGCGCTTGACGATCTCGGCGGCCGGTTCCACTTCGTCCAGGGGAATTTCGGTGTCGGCGAACCTGAAGTCCATCAGTCCGCGCAGGGTCAGCAGGCGCTCGGACTGCTCGTCGATGAGCCGCGAGAACTCGGCAAAACTCCCGGCGTCGTTGGCGCGGGTGGCGTGTTGCAGCTTGGCGATGCTGTCCGGGGTCCAGATGTGGTCCTCGCCTCGGATGCGGAAGGCGTAGTCGCCGCCCACGTCCAGCTGTTTGCGGTAGATCTCCGCGTTGCCGTAAGCCTGCCGGTGCCAGCGCACCGCCTCTTCGGCCACCTGGGGCAGACCGATGCCTTCGATCTTGCTGTGGGTGCCGGAGAAGTACTGGTCCACGAACGGCGTGTTGAGGCCGATGGCATCAAAGATCTGGGCGCCGCAATAGGACTCCAGGGTGGAGATGCCCATCTTGGACATGACCTTGAGCAGGCCCTTGCCGACGGCCTTGATGTAGCGCTTTTGCGCCTCTTCGAAGCTCAGGCGCTCCGGCAGATGCGGCAGCATGGACTGGATGGTGTCGAAGGCCAGATAGGGGTTGATGGCCTCGGCGCCGTAGCCTTCCAGGGTGGCGAAATGATGCACTTCCAGGGCGGCGCCAGTCTCCACCACGATGCCCGAGGCGGTGCGTAGCCCCTTCTCGATCAAGTGATGATGCACGGCCGAGGTGGCCAGCAGCATGGGGATCGGGATCCGGTCCCGGTTGGTGTCGCGGTCGGACAGGATGAGGATGTTGAAGCCATCCAGCACCGCCTGTTCCGCCTGGGCACACAGGCGGTCCAGGGCGGCGCCCATGCCCTCGGCGCCTTCGGCGGCGGGATAGCACACGTCCAGGGTGCGGGTGCGGAAGGCACCGCCGGAGTGGTATTCGATGTGACGGATGCGCTCCAGGTCCTGATTGGTCAGTACCGGCTGAGGGGTCTCCAGACGCCAGTGCCGGCCGGCCTCGTTGATGCCCAGCAGGTTGGGGCGGGGACCGATCATGCACACCAGCGACATCACCAGTTCCTCGCGGATCGGGTCGATGGGCGGGTTGGTCACCTGGGCGAAGTTCTGCTTGAAATAGGTGGACAGGTGCTTGGGCCGGGCCGACAGCACCGAGGGCGGGTTGTCCGCGCCCATGGAGCCCACGGCTTCCTGGCCGGTGAGGACCATGGGGGTGAGCAGGAACTTCAGGTCTTCCTGGGTATAGCCGAAGGCCTGCTGGTGGTCCAGCAGGGTGGCGTCATCGGGGGCCATGGGGCCGACGCCGGTGGGCAGGTCTTCCAGGCGGATCTGGGTCTTCTTCAGCCACTCGCCGTAGGGACGGGCCTCGGCCAGCTGGGTCTTGATCTCGTCGTCGCTGATGATGCGGCCTTCTTCCAGGTCGATCAGCAGCATCCTGCCCGGCTGCAGGCGCCACTTCTTGACGATCTGTTCTTCGGGGATGTCCAGCACGCCCATTTCGGACCCCAGGATCACCAGGTCATCCTTGGTGACCAGATAACGGGCGGGACGCAGGCCGTTGCGGTCCAGGGTGGCGCCGATCTGGCGGCCGTCGGTGAAGGCCATGGCGGCGGGGCCGTCCCAGGGCTCCATCAGGGCCATGTGGTACTCATAGAAGGCGCGGCGCTTCTCGTCCATCAGGGTGTTGCCGGACCAGGCCTCGGGGATGAGGATCATCATGGCATGGGCCAGGGAGTAGCCTCCCATCACCAGCAGTTCCAGGGCATTGTCGAAGCAGGCGGAGTCGGACTGGCCTTCCGGGATCAGGGGCCAGATGGTGTCCAGGTCGTCGCCCAGGATCTCGGAACGCATGGTATGGCGGCGGGCTGCCATCCAGTTGACGTTGCCCCGCAGGGTGTTGATCTCGCCGTTGTGGCAGATCATGCGGAACGGCTGCGCCAGGTCCCAGGTGGGGAAGGTGTTGGTGGAAAAGCGCTGGTGCACCAGGGCCAGGGCGCTGACGAAGGTCTCGTCCTGCAGGTCCAGGTAGTACTGGCCCACTTGGCCGGCCAGCAACATGCCTTTGTAATTCAGGGTACGGGAGGACATGGAGGCGATGTAGCAGGCCTCGAAGCCGTGGCCGGCGTCGCGGATCTCGTTGTCCATGCGCTTGCGGATGACGAACAGTTTGCGTTCGAAGGCATCCTGGTCGGCGCAGTGGTCGCCGCGGCCGATGAACACCTGGCGCACCCTGGGTTCGCTGGGTAGCACGCTTTCGCCCAGGTCGCTGTTGTCGGTGGGCACGTCGCGCCAGCCCAGGACGGTCTGGCCGCTTTCCAGGATGTGCTTTTCGATGATGGCCTGCATCCGGGCGCGGATGTCCGCGTCCTGGTGCAGGAAGATCATGCCGACGCCGTAGTCTCCGGTCTCGGGCAGGTCGAAGCTCACCTGGGCGCGCAGGAAGGCATCGGGAATCTGCACCAGGATGCCGGCGCCGTCACCGGCCTTGGGATCGGCGCCCACGGCGCCGCGGTGATTGATCCGCTCCAGAATCTCCAGACCCTGCTGGACGATCCGATGACTTTTCTGATTCTTGATATGACAGACAAAGCCGATGCCGCAGGCGTCGCGCTCGTGGGCTGGATCATAGAGGCCCTGCTCGGGCGGTAAGGCATGAAAGCTCATCATTGACCTCGCTGGTATCTGGTCGCTGGCCGGCATCCGCGGCGGTCTGGTGCCGGGGGATCGGGGCGGTATTGCCGTCGCCGATCTCCTGCTATTGACTTTCCGTGAATACGCCGAATTCCGGCGGGTTGGGGAGATTAAAGCGAAAGTGTCCGAGACGCCAGAGGGCGGCGGGCGCTTCCATCAGGAACTTGCAAAAATGCACTGCTTTGGTGCGCTTATGAACTATTTTGGGGCGCTTTTTGAGCAATTTTTGTGCTTTTAACGGAATCCGGGGCCATTGGTGGTGCGTTTTTTCCGTCATCCCTGTTCCATATCAATCTACGTGCCAGATCCGTGCGGATTTCAGGGGGAAAGACACTGGAAGACGGGCGCGGACCGGGCATCGGTCATCGGAATGCACCAATGCCGGGCAATTCGTGCGTGATTCGGTGCAGGTGACAGGGCCTTCCATGGCCTTTTTCAACCTCGACTCTTCCCGGTTGACCGAATGGCCTCCGACCGGCGTGGGGATCAATCGCTGCGTTCGCCGGGTTCGCCACTGGACGATGGTTCGGCACCCGGATTTTCCGGTGCGGTTTCCGGTAACTCCAGGCCCGGGTCCATATCCGCCGCGCTGCGCGCGCGGGGCGGCTGACCGGCGGCGGGCGACTGGGTGGGACCGCCGGGTGCGGGGACCATGTCCCGTATGTGCAGATCCATCTGCGGGAAGGCGATCTCGATACCCAGTGCCCGGAAACGCTTGATGATGGTGGTGTGCAGTTCGCTGGTGGTCATCAGACGTTCCCGCAACTGGCTCACGTAGACCCGTAGCTCGAAGTTCAGGGCGCTGTCACCGAAGTGGATGAAGAACACGCTGGGAGCCGGTTCCTTGAGTACCTGGGGGTTTTCCGACGCGATCTTCAGTAGGGTTTCCCGCACCAGGTCCACGTCCGCCGAGTAGCTGACCCCCACCGGGATCACCAGCCGGGTGACCGTGTCCGAGAGGGTCCAGTTGATCAGCCGTTCGGTGATGAAGTTCTTGTTGGGAATCACCACCTCCCGGTTATCCCAGTCCACGATGGTGGTGGCGCGGGTGCGGATGCGGGCCACGGTGCCGCTGTACTCGCCGATGGTGATGGTGTCACCCACCCGCACCGGGCGCTCGAACAGCATGATCAGGCCCGACACGAAGTTGGCCACCACCTCCTGCAGGCCGAAGCCCAGGCCCAGGGTGAGGGCCGCGACCATCCATTGCAACTCGCTCCAGCGCAGCCCCAGCAGGGAGAACACGCTGATGATGGCCACCACGGTGAGGGCGTAGCGCAGCAGCATGGTGACGGTGTAACGACCGGAGGCATCCATCTGGGTGCTGCGGGAAAGCAGGATCTCCACCAGACCGGGCAGGTTGCGGGCCGCCAGGGTGAAGACCACCCCCAGGAAAATGGCCATCAGGAAGTTCAGCAGACTGACGCGGCTGAGCACCTCGGCCTCACCCACCATGATGGTGCGCGACCACAGGGTGATGCCGTCCAGCCAGGTGAGGGCCGGCAGCACATCGGACCAGGCCCAGAACAGGGCCAGGGCCACGGCCGCCCACACGGTGATGCGCATCAGGGTGCGGGTCTGCAGGTTCACATCTTCCATGCTCAGGTGGGGTTCCGGGATATCCAGTCCACCTTCCGCGCCGGTGCCGGCACTGCTGCTTTCCATGGTCGCCGCCTTGGCCCGCTGCTCACGCATGCGCCGTACCCGCAGCCGGGTCTCGCTCAGGATCAGGGCCCGGGCGGCGAGGTTGTAGCCCAGCCAGACGATGCCCACGACCACCAGGGTGTCGATGCTGCGGCTCATGAGTTCGGCCACCGTCAGCAGGTAGCCCGCCAGAGTCAGTCCTGCCAGCACCAGTACCGCCACGCCGATCATCGTCCGCAGCAGGCGCCGCCGGCGTTCCTTCAGGGGGGGCTCCTCGCCTTCGGGGAAGGGGCCGAGCAGCCACCAGCCGAACAGGGCGCTGATCACCACCGAGGCCAGCAGGGCCATGCGACCAAAAATGTCGAAGACCAGTTCGGATGGATGACTGAAGGCAAGGGCCAGGAACAGGATCAGCAGCAGTTGAGTGGGCAGGAACCAGGCCAGGTGGCGACGCAGCCGTCTGATCATGAGCGGGTTCCACTTGAAGTGGGCGGTGCCGACCCCGTTCTTGTGGGTGAGCAGGATCAGAAGATGACCTGCCAGCCACCAGATGGAGGTACTGAAGAAGATGGTGGCCAGGACTTCCACTCCGTGACCCACTTCCGGGATGGCCTCCAGGCGCAGGGAGGTGGCCATCAGCAGGACGGGGACCGGCAGCACCCGGAGCAGGCTCCAGCCCAGAGCCTGCAGGGTCAGCTTGATGCTGTCGGTGAAGCGGTGCCGGGTCCGGGCGGCCAGCTCTTCCAGATGGCCGGGTGTTCCCCGTCCCAGCCCGTAGAGCACCAGCGAGAGCAGCAGGGTCAGCCCCAGAGGGATCGGGCTACCCAGGGTCACTTCCCGCAGCACATGGCGCACCTCCTGCCAGGCCGCCGGGTCCAGCAGGGCCAGGGAGGCAGTGGGGATGCGGGCGATCCAGTCCGTGCCCACGGCCACATGGCTGGGCCACCAGAGCAGGGTTTCCCTCAGAATCTGGTCCAGTTCGTCCACCAGCACCACCACCGCTCGCAGGCGCAGGTCGGTCTGGCGCAGCTGGTCGGCCAGGCTCTCCTCGGCGTGGAGCTGGATGGTCAGGGCCTGTTCCCGCAGTCGCTGCAGCTCACTCTGACCCAGATCGTCGCCGTTGAGGGACAAGGCCCTGGGCTGGGCACTCAATTGTTCCCGCAGGGTGATGGCTCGCAGCCTGGACTGTGCCAGTTCCCGTTCGATGCCCCGGACCGCAAAGCGGGCCTCGTCCAGGTCCCGCAGCCGTCGCTGTTCCTCCAGGAACAGACTGCCCAGTGCCTCGGTGAGGCCGCCGACTTCCAGGCGTTCACGCACGTTCGCCAGGGTCTGGGTCAATTCCCGTTCGATGCGGGTATAGCGATCCCGTTCCTGTTGCAGGGTGCGAATGCGGGTCTGGGTCTCGGCGATGCGGTCGAAACGGTCCCGCAGGGCCTGGATTTCCCCGGCAAAGCGGGTTCGGGCCTCCGGTTCCCGTTCCACCAGCCGCTGCAGACCCTGTTGCAGGGTCCGCAACTCCTCCGATGCCCGTTCGTTGAGTTCCTGTTCCAGCGCGGAAAGCGTGGCCCGCAGCCAGCGTAGCTCCAGTTCCAGGGATGGGATCTCATGGCGCAGGACTTCGATGCGGGGGGGCAGACCCTGGCCGTCCAGCTGGGCGGCGATGACGCGGGCATCGGCGCGTCGGGTGATGGCCTGTCGGGTGGCCTCCACGGCACTGGCCAGTTCGGCGTCTTCCGGATCGGGCGGCAGAGCCGCCAGTTCCTCGGCGCGCTGGCGCTGCAGGCGCTCCAGGGTTTCGGCCTGGGTACGGGACTGTTCTTCCAGGCGGGTGAGGGTGGCGCGTCTCTGATCCAGTTCCAGAGCGGTTTGGTCCCGGCGCCGCTCCAGCAGACCGATGTCGTCCTCGATCTGGCTGATGCTGCGTTCCTGACCCGGGGTGTAGGGCAGGCGCAGGTTCTGATCCAGCCGTTGACGGGCCTCCTGTAGACGCTCGACAGCCGACTTGGCGATGCCGGCACGATCCAGGGCGCCGCGCAGTCGCTCCGCCGCGGAGCGTTCCTGTTCCAGGGCTGTCTGCCAGAGGGCGCGTTCCGCGTCGGACAGTTCCCCGTCACCGGCTCGCTGGCTCAGGCGCTGTTCGGGGCTGGCCCTCAGCCAGGCCTCGGCCGGTCCGTTATCGATGGCCTGAACCTGAGGACGGACGCGGGTGATGCCTTGGTTAAGGGCTTCCCGCTGTGCATCCAGTTCCATCTGGGTGACCGGCGCCGAACCTGTCGGCGGCGCCACGCCGGCCTCCTGAGCCAGGACGGGCATTCCGAGCCCGAAACACAGGGCAAGCATGAGCAGTAGCCGGGTTGTCAGGCGCTGGTGGGTGAACATGAAAAGACGGACCTCTGGGTATCCTGCGAGGGTGCTGGATGTCGGGCTGTGTTCTGCCGTACAATGGCAGTAGGATCGGGGCGTGCACCCCTGAGTGCCTATTGTGCCCCAGTTGGGGGGCTTGCGTCAGTGGTCAGGGCTTGAGCGGAACGTTCATGGTAGACAAAGATAAACAGGATCATCGCACCGTCTCGCTGGTACTGGGCTCGGGCGGGGCCAGGGGGCTGGCACACATCGGCGTGATTCAGGAACTGGAGGCCCGGGGCTATGAGATCAAGGCCATTGCCGGCAGTTCCATGGGGGCGCTGGTGGGCGGGATTCATGCCTTGGGCGAACTGGGGACCTACACGGACTGGGTGACGGGACTGGATCAGACGGACGTGCTGGCCCTGGTGGACTGGTCCCTGTCGGGCGGAGGGATCATCCGGGGGGACAAGCTGATCCGCAAGCTCAAGGAACTGGTGGGTTGCAGCGATATCGAGCACCTGCCCATCAGCTATACCGCGGTGGCGGTGGACATTGAGCGGGGCAAGGAGGTCTGGATGAGCGACGGTCCGCTGTTCGATGCCATCCGCGCCTCCATTGCCATCCCGGCGGTGTTCACGCCCCATCGTTACCGGGGGCGTACCCTGGTGGACGGCGGCCTGCTCAATCCGGTGCCGGTGGCGCCCACCCTGAGGACGCTGACGGACCTGACCATTGTGGTGGACGTGAACGGACCGGCGCCGGAAGCGGAGGAAGACACTCCCGAATCCGAGCGACTGGGCCGGGAGCCGGAGGCGGGGCAGTCAGGCCTGCTGCAACGCATGCGCGGCTACGTGGAATCCTTCGGCGGCGACAGCGGCGCCAAGGAGGACGGGCTGGCCCTGACCGAGGTGCTGATGCGTTCCCTGGAAACCATGCAGGCGGCCATCACCCGCCAGCACCTGGCGGTGTTCCGTCCGGACGTGGTCATCAGCGTGCCCAAGAACGTCTGCATGATTCACGAGTTCCATCGTGCCCGCCCCGTGATCGATCTGGGGCGGCGACTGGCGCGGGAGCGCCTGGATGCCTTGTCCGGAAAGGCGGACTAGGTTCCCCGCTCCCCCGGCCGTGGTTCGAGTTCATAGGGCTTCACCAGTTGCCACACGTGGTCCGGGATCATGTGTTTCATCCGTCCGGGCTGAGCCCGGCGCAGGTGCAGCACCGTCTCCACCGCCTTCATCTCCACCCGCGCCCGGGCAAATTCCAGACCCCGGGGTCCGATACGGGGCATGAGAAAGGCCGCCAGGGGGCGTGCCCAGTCGGGCATGCCGCGCAGGGGCAGGCCGCCCGCCGCCCGCTCGGTATTCTTCATGAATCCCTTCACCGGCCCCTGCCGCTTGCCGGCACTGGTGCAGGGCGCAGTGCGCACTTCATCACCCAGGAGATCCAGCAGGGCTTCGCCCTTTTCGTTGCGCACCACCAGCCATTGTTCTCCCCGTCCCGCCATGTAACCCACGGTGATGTCCGCCAGCACATTGGTGTAGTCCACACAGGTCTGGCAGGTGAGGGGGAAGAAATCCCGGGGCAGCTTGGAGATGGGGAGCTTGAGGAAGGGGATGGTCTGTACCCGGCCGTCCTCGAACCTCAGTTCCACATGGTAATCGGCACGGAATTCCAGGTAGGTCACCGTTTCCGGACGGTCCGCCAGCAGGGCCAGGAATTCATGGAAATGCTCGGTGGTGGTGTTGTCGGAGCAGGGGGTACCGATGACGTGGAGCGCATCCAGGTCCAGTTCGGGTTCGATGGCGCGCAGGGCATAGATCTGACAGGGCAGGCCGATCACCGCCAGACGCCGATAGCCCTGGGCCAGGGCCGGTTCCAGGTGGGCCAGCAGGGGGGCGTAGCCCATGCGCATGCCCCGGCACCGGGCCATGTCCTCGGCGCGGGTGACCAGTATCGGCTGGGGGCGCCAGCGGTCCTGGGGGTCGGCGGTCATGGTGAGCACCGCATCCACCTGACCGGTCTCCAGCAGGCGTTCGCCGATGCGGGTGGTGATGCCGGTCCACTGGGCGCCATCTCGCGGGGTGTTCATGGCCGCCTGCAGCATCCGGCGATAGGGGCCGAAGAACAGTTCGTCTTCCTGGTCCGGGTTCCGTGCCCGGCCATGAACCTGGGTCTCCAGCCGGTCATATCGGGGGTGGATGAACTGGCAGGCCCGGCCGCAGCGCCGGGGATCGGCGGTGCGGGAGAGGCCGCAGTCGGTACACAGGTCGCGGTGGGGGATGGCGGCGGCTTCGGTCACGGCACTGGATCTCTGGATTTTCGTGTTTCGAAAAAACCGGGGGCGACGCATCAAACTCAAGGCAGAATGCGGTCAATGGTCAGCCTGACCTTCGGCGCGGGGGCGTCGGCACTGACGGTGATCGGCTCGCTGACGCCTTCCATGTTGCCGCTCTCGGCCTGGGCCATGCCGGTGCGGCTGAGGCGGGCCACCACCTGCACTTCACCGAACTCGCGCATGGACATGCCTGCCACCATGCCGCCCTCGTCTTCCAGGCGCAGGGTCATGGGGAAGGCGTCCGCCCGGGCGCGGACGATGGCCAGGGGCATGCGGGAGCCCTGGGCCGGACGGGCGAAGACCATGATGAATTCTTCGCCGCTCACCCGCTCCGCCAGCGATTCGTCCAGCACCACTTCCACCTCGATGGCCAGGGTGTCGGCATCGGCACCCGCATCAGCCGTGGCAGCCTGATCACCGGCCGCCGTGCCACCGGTCATGGCCCGGACATCACGCAGGGCCTCGGCCACGGAGCGGGCAGAGTCGCTGCCTTCCGGCAACTGGCTCAGCAAACGATCCAGACGCAGGGCGGAGCGAGGGTAATCCCCTTGCTGAAAATCCGCGATGGCCCCCAGCCAAAGACCGTTCTGGTGATCCGGGTCCAGTTCCAGGGCGCGATCCAGCAGACGGGTCACCTGGCGGGTCACCCGGCCGTCGGCAGCCATCATCAGGGCTTCGGCGTAGTCCACGTTCAGGTCCGGTTGGTCGCCCAGTCGCCGGTAGGCCTCGTCAAAGGCTGCCGCGGCGTCCTCGAACTGTTCGACGAAGCCGTAGGTGCGGGCCAGGAACAGCCAGTTCTCGGTATTATCCGGGTCCATCTCCAGGCGCTCCCGCAGCTGCACGATCATGCGTTCGATGTCCATCATGTCGTGGCTGGGTTCCTGGCCCATGGCCAGGGTCTGGGTGGGCGACATGCGGGGGGCGGTGTCCAGCTGGAAATAGATCAGCAGGGCCGCCATGGGCACCAGCACGGCGGTGATGCCCAGTAGCACCATGCCCTGGCGCGGGGCGGGTGAGGGGGTGGCCGGGGTTTCCTCCGGTTGTTCCACATCGGTGATGAGGTTGTCTTCCAGCTCCGCCCTGGCGGCCTCGTACTGCTCGCGGGTGAGCAGGCCGTTGGCCAGTTCCTGGTCCAACTCGGCCATGCGCTGGCGGTAGATGGTGAGGTTCAGGCCCCGGAAGGCCACGTCGGCCTGTTGTTGCCGGCGACGGATGAAGGGCCAGAGGATCACCAGGGCCGCCAGGGAGAACAGCAGGACGGCACCGATCCAGAATCCAATACTCATGCGTCTTTTCCTTCGTTCAGCAGGCGGCGGGCACGCTCCCGCGCGGCGGCATCGGCAATGGGCTGTTCATCCCGCTGGCGGCTTTTGCGAGCGGTAAGGTACAGGGCCGCCAGACCGATCAGGAGCAGGATGAACGGCCCGGTCCAGAGCAGGAAGGTGGCGGCGGAGAGGGGCGGGCGGTAGAGCACGAACTGACCGTAGCGGGCCACCATGTAGTCGATGATCTGCTCGTCGGTGGCACCGGCCCGGAGTTGGTCCCGTAGCTCCCGGCGCAGGTCCCGTGCCAGCCCGGCGTCGGAGTCCGCCAGGGACTGGTTCTGGCACACGGTGCAGCGCAGTTCGTGGAGCATGGCCCGGTAGCGCTGTTCCAGCACCGGGTCGTCGAAATCGGTGGGATTGATCCCGCCGGCCAGGGTCGGGCCGGACAGACAGAGTGCCAGACACAGGCTCAGGGTGGTGAGCAGGGACTTCACAGGGACTCCCTCCGCAATTGTTCCACCATGGGCAGGATCGTGTTCTGGGCGTCCTGCCAGCTCAGGGGGCCTATGTGCTTGTAGCGGATCCGTCCCTGGCGATCGATGATGAAGGTCTCCGGGGTGCCGTAGACACCCCAGTCAATGCCCACCCGCCCTTCCAGGTCATGGGCGTTCCAGACATAGGGATTGCTCATGCTGCGCAGGTAATTCAGGCCGTCGCTGCGTTCATCCTTGTAGTTGAGGCCGTAGATGGGGACACCCCGGTTGGCCATGGCCACCAGCACCTGGTGCTCCTGCCGGCAGGAGACGCACCAGCTGGCCCAGATGTTGAGCAGCACCACTTCGCCGTCGAAGTCGCTGCTGCCCACCAGCCGCTCGGGGTCCTCCAGGGCGGGCAGCTGGAACCGGGGTGCGGGTTGATCCACCAGCGGCGAGGGGACTCGGCGGGGGTCCAGGGTCAGTCCGACCATCATGAATCCCCCCAGGACCATGATGAGGATCAGGGGCAGCAGATAACGTAGACGCTTCATGAGGCGGAACTCCTACCGGCAGCTTCGGACAGGTCTTCGGTGCTTTCCCTGCCGGTGTCGTCGGCGCGGCTTTCGCTGGCGCGGCGGGCGAACACCCGGTAGCGACGGTCCGCCGCGGCCATCAGGCCGCCCAGGACGATGAGGGTGGCGCCGATCCACAGCCAGACCTGGAACGGGTTGTGATAGAGGCGCAGGGACCAGGTGTCGCCCGGCAGGGGCTCGCCCAGGGCGACGAAGATGTCGCGGGTGAAGCGGGTCTGATAGGCGGCCTGTGCCATGGGCTGGGTCTGTACCCGGTAGACCCGGCGTTGGGGGAAAAGCTCGGTGACGAACTCGCCGTCCCGGGTCACGACCACCCGGGCCTCGATGGCCTCGTAGTTGGGGCCGCGCACACCGTAGGTTTCCCGCAGTTCATAGGTGTAGCCGGCCAGGGTGTGGCTCTGGCCGTAACCCAGGCGCACGTCCTGCTCCTGTTCGAAGGCCATCAGCAGGGTGATGCCGATCACCAGGACGGCAAAGCCCAGGTGGCTGACGGTCATGCCGTAGTAGCCGGCCGGGGTCTTGCGCAGGGCGGTCAGCGGGTTGCCGCCCCGGTGGGTGGCGCGACCGTAAAGGTCACGGGCGATGGTGAACAGGATCCAGAAGCCCATGGTGGTGCCCAGGATCACCATCAGGGTGACGCTCCCCTGCATGGCGAGGGGAAACACCACCCCGGCCACCAAGGCCGCCAGCAGGGTATGCCACAGGCGACGGGTCACCTCCAGGGGGGAGACATGCTTCCAGCGCAGCAGCGGCCCCAGGCCCACCAGGAAGATCAGCGGCACCATGAGGGGGGCAAAGACCGCATTGAAGTAGGGTGGACCCACGGAGATCTTGCCCATGCCCAGGGCATCCAGCAGCAGGGGATAGAGGGTGCCCAGCAGCACGGCGGCCAAGGCCACCATGAGGATGACGTTGTTGGCCAGCAGGGCGCCTTCCCGGGACACCGGGTCGAACTCCGCGTGACTTCGCACCGTGGGGGCACGCCAGGCGTAGAGGGCGAAGGAGATCCCCGTCACCGCCAGCAGCAGCATGAGGATGTAGACCCCGCGGGTGGGGTCGGTGGCAAAGGCATGCACCGATACCAGGACCCCGGAGCGGACCAGGAAGGTGCCCAGAAGGCTCAGGGAGAAGGCCAGGATGGCCATCAGCACGGTCCAGCTGCGGAAGGCGCCGCGCTTTTCCGTCACCGCCAGGGAGTGGATCAGGGCGGTGGCCGCCAGCCAGGGCATGAGGGAGGCGTTTTCCACCGGGTCCCAGAACCACCAGCCGCCCCAGCCCAGGGTGTAATAGGCCCACCAGCTGCCCAGGGCGATGCCGGCGCCCAGAAAGGCCCAGGCGGTGGTGGCCCAGGGGCGGGTCCAGCGTGCCCAGGCGGCATCCAGACGGCCGCCGATGAGGGCCGCCACGGCGATGGCAAAGGGTACGGCCAGGCCCACATAGCCCATGTAGAGCATGGGCGGATGGATCACCAGACCCGGGTCCTGCAGCAGGGGATTGAGATCCCGTCCGTCCGCCGGCACCGGGAAGATGGGCTCGAACGGGTTGGACGTGAACAGGGTGAAGGAGAGGATGCCCACGCTCACCAGGCCCATCACCGCCACGGTGCGGGCAGCCATCACCGCCGGCAGTCCCTTGCTGAACAGGGATACCGCCAGGGACCAGCCCGCCAGCATCAGCGCCCACAGGACCAGGGAGCCTTCATGACCGCCCCAGACGCCGGAGATGCGGTACACCAGGGGCAGGGCGGAGTTGGAGTGGTTGGCCACATAGGCCACGGAGAAGTCGTGGGTGATGAAGGCGTAGGTCAGCGCCAGGTAGGCGATGGCCAGGAACAGGAACTGCCCCGCCACCGCCGTGTGGGCGGTGGCCATCCAGGAGGTGGTGCCGCGATGGGCGCCGATGAGGGGGATGGTGCCCTGGACCAGGGCCATGAGCAGGGCAAGAATGAGGGCGAGCTGGCCGATTTCGGGCATCATGCTCAGTACGCCTTCTTGCCGGGATGTTCTTCGTAGCCCGCCGCCTTCAGGGCCGCAGCCACTTCCGGTGCCATGTAGTTCTCGTCATGGCGGGCCAGTACCCGTTCGGCGCGGAACACGCCGTCGGCGCCCATGCGACCGTGGGTGACCACCCCCTGGCCTTCGCGGAAGAGATCGGGGAGCAGGCCCACGTATTCCACCGGGATGCTGTTCTTGGTGTCGGTGACGCTGAAGAAGACCGTCAGGCCCTCCTCGGCATGACGGATGGAGCCGTCTTCCACCAGGCCGCCCAGACGGATGATGCGCTCACCGGGGGCTTCGCCTTCCACCAGTTGAGTGGGGCCGTAGAAATACATGAGGTTTTCCCGGAAGGCACTCAGGGCCAGGGCGGATGCCCCGGATACCGCCAGGACCACCAGCGCCACGCCGGCCATCCGTCTCTTCTGTCGAGGTGTCATTGCACTCTCCTGCCTGCTGAGGGGTCTTGCGATGGGAGCCTGTGCCCCGATTGCCGCCGGGGCGTCGGTGCAGGATTCACCGGCCCGACGGGTAGCGGGCCATTGATATCACCGATCCGGGTGGAGCCGCAACCGCGCCCACAAGGCCCGGCTACCGCTTCACGAGGCTGTTTTAGTGACACCCGAAAGCTGTCCTGGTTCTAAACCGCTGGACCGGTTCTTGATTTGCGTCAAGCCGCCGGGGCTATCGCCGTCCACAATGAATTCACCCAAGGCAGCTCCTGTTTGTCTTAAACATGGGAGCAAGTCCAGATCATCGGGAGTCTGCTCATGGCGGATCAGCACTGGGGGTCATCCCTGGAATCCAATCGGGTTGCCGGCACCCGTCTCGAGTTGCTGCTGTTCCAGCTGGAGGGGCGGCAGCTCTACGGGATCAACGTCTTCAAGGTGCAGGAAGTCATCCCCTACCAGCCGATGTCGCGGCTGGCGGGAGCACACCCGCTGGTGAAGGGGATCGCCACCCTGCGCGGCATCACCATGCCCATCATGGATCTTTCGCTGGCCATCGGAGGGCCGGCGCTCAGGGAACCGGAAAAGGGCAACATCATCATCACCGAGTACAATCGCTCCGTGCACGGTTTCCTGATCCGGCGAGTGGAGCGCATCATCAATACCCAGTGGGACAAGGTGCAGCCCCCGCCACGCGGTACCGGCCGAAATGCCTACGTGACCGCCGTGACCCTGGTGAATGACCAGATCGTCGAGATCCTGGACGTGGAGAAGGTGCTGGACCAGGTGGTGCATGCCAGTACGGAGGTCTCCCGTGACCTGAGCGAGACCGTGCGGGCGCAGGACTGCAAGGTGCTGGTGGTGGATGATTCCAGCGTGGCCCGCAACCAGATCCGGGCCTCCCTGGAGCAGCTGGGGGTACAGTGCAGCCTGGTTACCGACGGCAAGCACGCCATGGAGCTGATTCTGCGCCTGCAGGCGGACGGCGTGGACGTGGCCCGCTATTTCACCATGATCGTTTCCGACATCGAGATGCCGGAGATGGACGGGTATCAGCTCACCACCCGCATCCGCCAGGACCCCAGGCTCAAGGATCTCTACATCCTGTTGCACTCCTCCATCAGCGGCGTCTTCAATGTGGACATGGTGCGCCGTACCGGTGCCAACAAGTTCATCCAGAAGTATCACCCGGATGATCTGGCCCAGGCGGTTCGGGATCGGCTGGGACAGATCGGCGCCGCTCCCGCGGAAGGCTGACAGCCCGGGGGGCTGCGTGTACCATCACCCGTTCGCCGAGTAACCCGTGCCGTCCATGAGTCATGCTTCCCCTGTCGTCTTTCCGGCCCATCGGCTGGAAGTGGAAGGCCTCGTCGTTGAACGAGGTGAACGCCTGTTGATCCGGGATCTGGGGTTTGCCCTGGCGGGGGGTGAGCTGTTGCAGGTGGCCGGCCGCAACGGTGCCGGCAAGACCAGCCTGCTACGCATCCTGTGTGGACTGTCCCGTCCCCTGGAAGGCCGTGTCTGCTGGGATGGTGTCCCGGTTCAGCATCAGGAAGAGGGGCCCACGGCCCACCTGGCCTACCTTGGACACGCCAACGCCCTCAAGGACGAATTGTCCGGCGAGGAGAACCTGCGCATCCAGTCGGCGCTGCAGGGGCGCGGGGTGGGAAGGGACGAGGCCTGGGAAGTGCTCGGACGCATGGGCCTTGGCGGGCATGAGGATCTGCCGGTGAAATTCCTTTCCCAGGGGCAGAAGCGCCGGGTGGCCCTGGCGCGCCTGTTGCTGGTGCGTCGTCCGCTGTGGATCCTGGACGAACCCTTTGCCGCCCTGGACGTGCAGGTCATCGAGGTGCTGCGCTCGGCCCTGGAGGCCCATCTGGCCGCCAACGGCATGATCATCCTGACCACCCATCAGGCTGTGCCCATTGAGGGTCGGCAGCGTACCCTGACCCTGGGGAAAGCGGCATGAACGGTCTGGCAACCGCTCTGATCACCCTGCTCCGGCGTGACCTCATCCTGGCCCTGCGCCGGCGCCAGGACGCCCTGGTGGTGCTGGGCTTCTTCGTCGTCGTGGTGTCCCTGTTTCCCCTCGGCGTCGGCCCGGACCCTCAGCTTTTGCGCAGCATGGCCCCCGGCGTGCTGTGGGTGTCGGCCCTGCTGGCCACCATGCTCTCCCTGGAACGGCTGTTTTCCGACGATTTTCGCGACGGCTCCCTGGAACAGATCCTGCTGTCGCCCCAGCCCCTGAGCCTGCTGGTGGGGAGCAAGATCCTGGCCCACTGGTTGATCACCGGCCTGCCCCTGGTGCTGATCTCCCCGCTGCTGGGCATGCAGCTTGGCTTGGACGGCACGGAAATCCTCATCCTGATGACGGCGCTGCTGCTGGGGACACCCATCCTCAGTCTGGTGGGTGCCATCGGCGCGGCCCTGACCCTGGGGCTGCGGGGTGGCGGTGTTCTGATTTCCCTGCTGATCCTGCCCCTGTACGTGCCCGCCCTGGTGCTGGGCGCCGGGGCGGTGGATGCGGTCATGTACGGATCCAGTGCCCAGGCCCATCTTTCCCTGATGGCCGCCTTGCTGATACTGACCCTGTTGCTGGCGCCCTGGGCCATTGCCGCGGCGCTGAGAATCATGCTGGATTGACGGAGGAATAACGTGGCTGAACAGCGCGTGCAGTGGTTCAAGTTCGCATCGCCACCCAATTTCTATGACCTGGCCGGGCGCCTGGCCCCCTGGTTCGGTGGGTTGGCGGCCATCCTGTTCGTGGTGGGTCTCTATATCGGTTTTATCCTGGCGCCGCCGGATTATCAGCAGGGTAACAGCTACCGGATCATGTTCATCCATGTGCCCACGGCCTGGATGTCCATGTTCCTCTACGTGCTGATGGCGGTGTACGCGGCCATCGGCCTGATCTGGCGGGTGAAGACCGCCGAGGTGATGGCCAAGGCCATTGCCCCCACCGGCGCGATGTTCGCCTTTCTGTGCCTGTGGTCGGGTGCTCTGTGGGGTAAGCCCACCTGGGGCACCTACTGGGTCTGGGACGCCCGCCTGACCTCGCAATTGATCCTGTTGTTCCTCTATCTGGGTTATATGGCCCTGCACGCGGCCATCGAGGACCGCCAGCGGGCGGCCAATGCCAGCGCCATCCTGGCCCTGGCGGGGGTGGTGAACGTGCCGATCATCTATTTCTCGGTGGTCTGGTGGAACACCCTGCATCAGGGTGCTTCGATCACTGTGACCAGTGCGCCGACCATGGAGACGGTGATGTTCGTCGCCCTGCTGGTCATGACCTTTGCCTGCTGGATGTATGCCATTGCGGTGGTGTTGTGGCGGGCGCGACTGGAATTGCTGGAGCGTGAGCGACGGGCCGCCTGGGTGCTGGAACGGACGGGAGAGAAGGCATGATCGAGTTTCTTGCCATGGGGGGGCACGCCCCCTATGTGTGGGGTTCCTACGGGGTGGCCCTGTTGGCAATGGTGGTCGAGATGGTGCTGCTCCGGCAGCGCCGCAAGGCGGTGAACCGGCGTCTGGCGCGTCTGGCGCGACTCAACGGGGAAGAGGGCGGCGCGACGTCGCCGGATGTCTGAGCAGGCGGGGCGGCGGGGGCCGTCTCCCGCCTGCCGCGCGCGGTATCACTGGGTGTAGCGGGGGGCCTTGAAGCGCAGGGCCTGCAATGCCGGGTCATGGCCATTATCGCCGTGACAGGTCAGGCAGGTGTAGCGCCCCCCCGCCATGATTTCGGTGTGCTCCCGGTAGAAATCCGGATCGTTTTCCCGGATGTAGTCACTCAGGTGGCAGGCACTGCAGTTTTCCGAGATCTTTTCCGGATGGGTCTGCGAGGGGGCGTCGTGATGAGGGTTCACCTGGCCGCTGAACATCAGGTAAACCTTGCGTGCGCCCTGGATCTTATCGGTGACGAAGCCCTTGGTGTGGCAGGCCAGGCAGTCCACCTGGGGGTGGCTGCCATGGTCCCAGGAAACCTTCTCATAGGCATGGCAGGTGATGCAGAAGTCGTTCTGGGTGGAGACGTGATGCCCGCCCACGCCGCCGGCGACGACCAGGCCCAGGGCCAGCAGGATGATCAGGGTAATCCAGAGTTTGCCCATGGCGACATGCTCCCGGCGAACGGTCTTGACTGGGGTCGAGGATGGGCCTGTTCGTGAAAAGGGTTTGCCGGCCTGTCCCCTGATACTGTGATCTCTTACAAAATGTAGCAAAATTGTACCGGCGTGGGGACGATGAAGTTGACCCAGCCCGGGAAAAGACCCACTTCCCGGCCTGTTTTCCACTTCGACAGGAACAGGGTCTGGTCACCCCATGCCGAAGGTCTCATGCTAATGTCAATCCAGACGCCCTAGCCGGGAACGCCATGGACATCACCCTGGGCCGCAAGGCGGTACTGATCATCGATGACTTCCAGAACATGCGGGCACAGCTGGTGCAGATGCTCGAGTCTCTGGGTGTTGAGCGCAAGCCCGATATGGCCGCATCCGCCGAGGAGGCTGTGGAGCACCTGCGTTCCCGGCGTTATGACATCGTCCTGTGCGACTACAACCTGGGCGAAGGGATGCACGGCCAGCAGATTCTCGATCTGGCCCGCCGCGAGGGGTGGGTGGACGTGGCCACCGTGTTCATCATGGTCACGGCGGAAAACTCCATGGAGATGGTCATGGGGGCCCTGGAAAGCGGGCCGGATGCCTATCTGGCCAAACCCATCAGCAAGGAACTGCTCCATGCACGTCTGCTCAAGGCCCTGCGGCGGCGCGCGCCCATGTTGCCCGTCGCGCAGGTGCTCAGGCAAGGGGATACCGGGCAAGCCCTGCAGCTGCTCGATACCATGCTCTCGGCCGGGCGCGGGGAGCGTGCCGACATCCTGCGCCTGAAGGCGGAGCTGGCCCTGAACATGGGGGCTCTGGACCTGGTTCAGGAGGTCTGTGAAATCGTCATCAGGGAGCGGCCGGTGGCCTGGGCCATCACTTCCCTGGGACAGGCGGCCATGGAGCGTGGTGAACTGCCTCGGGCAGAGACCCTGTTCCGGCAGGCGATTGTGGTGACACCGTATTTCATGGCGGCTCATGATCACCTGGCCGCCGTGCTGGAGTTGCAGGGCCGGTCCCGGGAGGCAATGGAAGTTCTGGAGGAGGCGGCAGGCAGATCCTCCCGCTCCCTGCCCCGTCAGCGGCGCTTGGGTTGGTTGGCCATGCAGCACGGAGAATGGGGTCTGGCGCGTGGCGCCCTGCGCCAGGTGATCGAACTGGGCAAGCCCTCCGGGACGGTGTGTGCCGAGGACTTCTTCAATCTCGTCTGTACCCTGCTGGAGATGGGCGAGTCGGCCAAGGCCGTCAATGTACTCGAAGATATGCAACAGTCGGTATCCGACCCCACGGTGCGTTGGTGGCTCCTGCTGGGGCGGCTTCGGATGGCCGCGGTGGATCAGGGGACCAGAGAGGCCGCCCTGGACGCCCTGGATGCCCTTATGCTTAAGGCGATACCCCCCATCGATATCCACCGGCAATTGATCGATGCCCTCGGCCGCCTGGGGGAAGTGACACGGGCGGAGCTGCTGCGTCAGCAGCTTCCAGACTGACGACGTAGAGCCCAGGAGGAGACTTGAGCAAGCTGGATTTCAGTACGGTGCTGGCCATCAGCATCCACGACATGAAAAACTCCCTCAACCTACTCCTGGGTTCCCTGGATGATTTGATGCGGAGGGAGGAGCAGCGTCCCTCGATGGATGCGGAGCGACTGGCGATGCTGCGTTACGAGGCTCGTCGCGTCAATGACACACTGATCCAGCTGCTGGCCTTGTATCGCAGTGTCAAGGGCCTGTATCAGCCCCGTTTCATGCCTGTGCCTATCCACGACCTGCTGGAAGAATACTGGCTCAACAACAAGGTTCTCATGGACCACCGCGGGGTGGAGTGTCTCGTCCACTGTGATCCGGATCTGATCTGGACCCTGGACCGCTATCTGGTGAACAGTCTGCTGGAAAACGTGGTCAACAATACAGTGCGCTATACGCGTCACAGGATCTGCATGTCCGCCCGTGCGGAGGGTGACTGGCTGTTGGTGCAGGTGACCGATGACGGTCCGGGTTTTCCCAGTGCCATGCTGGGGCGCCAGGCCATCCGGGAAGGTGCCGAATTGGACCCTCAGCGGGGCCGTACCGGCCTGGGGCTTTATTTCTGTGCCCTTGTTGCCGACATGCACGGCGGCAATGGCGAGCGTGGATACGTCGAACTGTCCAACGGGGGGGAACTGGGGGGCGGCTGTTTCACCCTGCAGCTTCCCAGGCTGTCGTCCCACTGAAGTACCCCTGACCCTGGAGTGTCCAGCCATGTCTGATGACGATTTCATCAACAAGCTCTCGGAACTGGCCAGCTTTGTGGAATCCACTCGTTCTCTGGAAGCGGGACTGGAGCATCTCACCACCCTGGTGGCCCACGCCATGGCCTGCCGGCATTGTTCCATCATGCTGGTGTCTGACGAGGGCAACAGCACCGAACCCCATCTGCGGGTGGAGGCCCATTCCGGCGGCCTGCCGGCGGAGGTGAGGGATCATCGTCAGCCGCTGGGATCGGGAATCGCCGGTCAGGTGGCCGGTACCGGCAAGCCCCTGCTGATCCTGGATCTGCACCGCTCCGTCTATGCCGGTCTGGCCCGGCGGGAAGAACCGGGAACGGTGGATGTGATCTCGGTCCCCATTCGTCTGGAGGCGCAGGTGATCGGCGTGATCAACGTGGACAGCCCGCTGGATCGGTCTCGCTTGAGCATGACGGATCTGCGTCTGGCCACCATCCTGGCGCTGGTGGTTTCCAAGTCGGTGCAGATTCATCGCCTCAAGGGGCTGCTCAAGACCAACTTCATGCAGCTTGCCCTGGCGCGGGAGGCCCAGCGTCAGGATGGCGCCATCACCCAGGATCCGGCCCGGGTCGCCCGCCTCATGGCCCATACCCTGTATGACGAGATGATCCAGGCGGGTTTTGCCCGGGATCATGTCCTGATGGTGGCCACCGAGATCCTGTCCCAGGTCCACGATGCCCTGAGTCATCGCTGACTCTCCATCATTCCCGCGCAAGCGGGAATCCAGTCGCGGGCCGGCATTCCGGACTCCCGCTTTCGCGGGAGTGACGGCAGGAGTGTGATTCGATGCCTCTCTGAACCGGGCGATATCCGTCCTGCTTCCCTTGTGGACATGGCCTGTGTGTCCCCTCCGTGGGAGCGGCCCTCGGCCACGAAGGGGGGAAGCCCCCCGCCAGTCCCGCAGAGAGTACAATCCCCCCTTTTGTCGCCACAGGAATCTTCATGTTCAAGAATGCTCGCCTGTTCCGTCTCCAGGATGCCCTGGGCCAGGATGCCATGGCCCTGGAGCAGCAGCTCTCCACTCGCCGTTTCCAGCCTTGCGGCCCCCTGACACTGTCCACCATGGGCTGGTCCGAGCCCTTGGGCGGCGAGACGCAGGCCCTGGTCCATGAGGCCGCCGGCTGCCTGCTGATCTGCGCCAAGCGTCAGGAACGCCTGTTGCCCGCGTCGGTGGTGGCGGAGGTGCTGGAAGAGCGGGTCTCGGACATCGAGACCGCCGAGGGTCGCACGGTGGGTCGCGCGGAGCGCCGTCAGCTCAAGGAAGCGGTGACGGCCGAACTGCTGCCCCAGTCCTTCACCCGTTCACGACGCATCCTGGCCTATGTGGACACGGTGGCCCACTGGGTGGTGGTGGATGCCGCCAGCGAGCGCATGGCCGAGGATCTGGTGAGCCTGCTGCGGGAGACCCTGGGCACATTGCCTGCCAGTCTGCTGCGTCCCTCGGTGCCGCCGCCGACCCTGATGACCCGCTGGGTTTCCGAAGGTCGCGGCGAGCAGGGCTTCGAGCTGGGGGATGCCTGCGAACTCAGGGATCCCAAGGACAAGCAGTCGGTGGTGCGTTGTCGTGGCCAGGACCTGGCCGGTGACGAGATCGCCACCCATTTGCAGGCCGGCAAACAGGTGACCCAGCTGGCCCTGGAGTGGGAGCAGCGTCTGAGCCTGGTGTTGGCGGAAGATCTGTCCCTCAAGCGTCTGCGCCTGACCGATGAGCTGATCGAGGACAGCGGCGTGCTGGAGGCCGATGACCCGGCCGCCCGGTTCGATGCCGAGTTCACCCTGCTCATCCACGAGATGCGAGGGTTGCTGGCGCGTCTGGACGGACTGTTCGGGCTCTCCGGCTCGGACAGCGCCGAAGTGCCCTGGTGACGGAGCCGGGTATCCGTGGGAGCCTGCCTGCCGGCGAATGAGATGCCGGCAGGCTTTCCGGTGATTAGAACGTGTACTCCACGTTGGCCCGCAGGAAGTGGGCGTCGGAAGTCCCGGACGGGTAGTAGTCCCCCGTATCCAGATACTCCGCCCACAGGTGGGCCCGGAGGCTGGGACTCAGGTTGATGCCCAGCACGGCGGTGAACAGATCCCCCCGGTGGTCGCCGTCACCGCTGCCGTCCTTCTCGTCCGCGTACAGACGGTGGGCGCGCAGCTTCAGGGAGGTGTTGCCGGACGGGTTCAGGTCCAGGCCGATGAAGGGGGCCTTGAGGTTGGTCCAGCCGGCGATGCTGAATTGGGTGCCCACATAGGAGTAGACATACAGCTCGCTGAACTGGGGCCAGCGGGAGAACACCGGATACCAGGCTTCGTTGTCGCCGGTGTCTGCCTCATTGCCGGACAGATAGTAATAGCCGGCGGTGAAGGCCGGGCGAGTCTGGCCCCAGATTGCCGGCCGCAGGGTCACCGAGGCATCCAGCAGCCGACCCTTGAGGTTGGCATCGCCATGGCTGCCGTCCTGGGCCGCCAGCTCCAGGCTGGCCGAGATCGGGCCGCTCCGGGGCATGAGGCGGGCGCCCAGGGTATGGAAATCCGCATCGGATCTGCCGCCGACCGCCATGCCGGAGCCCAGTTCTTCCTTGTAGATCCAGTAGTACTCGAACGGCATGGCTTCGGACTGGCTGTTCTTGCCATAGAAGCCCAGGGCACGCTCATTGTGTTCGATCAATCTCAGGCCGGACTTGCTGTTGATGGTGAGTGGGTCCTGCTTCGAGTTGTAGATTGCCAGCAGGTCCAGCGTATGGCCTTCGTTCACCGTCAGGCCGGCCTTGACGGCATTGAAGAACAGGGAGCGGGAACCATCCAGGGGCGTGCCGTTGAGGATGATGTTGCCGGTGCCGTAGATCAGCTCCTGGCGGCCGATGCGCAGATCCAGCAGACCGCCTGCCAGGTTGTTGAAGTCCATGTACAGCAGGTCGGGCACCACTTCGCTGAGGAATTTCTGATCATCATTCTGTTCCCGCTCGTAGATGCGGAATTCGTTCATCAGCCGCCCGCGGAAGGCGATATCCTGGTTGAACTGGTAACCGGCCCAGAGGCGGGTGCGGGTACGATTGAAGAGCAGGTCGTACTGGAAGCCGGCCGCGGTGGGAATGCTGTCCAGGTCGGTGACCCGGACCCGCAGGTCCCCACCCCAGTCCCATCCGGCCTGCGCACTGCCCATCCCCATGAGCAGTGCCAGCGCGCCGGCCGATAACGTGGTCTTTTTCAGCATGACTCCCCCTGACAGGTTTTTGTGTATGACGGTTTAACCCCTGGAAAAGGAGGATTATCCCGTCTTTGCCGGTGGATGTCCTGAAAAAATCACCCTTGCGTCACGGCGTCATCGGCGGTCGGCAGCGGGATCTTGTTGCCCTCGTTGTCCAGGCGCACGAAGGTGATGCAGGTGGAAAAGATGGGTTCTTCCGTGCCGCCTTCCAGGTCATCGCAAAAGACGCTCACGGCGTACTGCACCGAGGTGTTGCCCCGTTTGTGCTCACGGGAGTTGAAGCGCAGCACCGCGCCCTGATGCACCCCGCGGTGGAACTCCACCCCGTTCATGGCCACGGTGACGAAACGGCAGCCGGGGTGGTCGCGACTGGCGGCAATCCAGGCGATCTCATCCACCCACTTGAGCAGGAAGCCGCCGAAGAGATAGCCGTAGTGATTCAGGTGTTCGGGTCTTACCAGTTTGAAGGTATCCAAGGGTCACTGTTCCTAAAAACCTAAACAAAGTTGCTCATGGTGGTTTTTCGGTCATTCGCTCTCCGTTGATAGCACCCGGTTTGATCCGGGCGAGCAACTGGAGTCCTGGTTGAGCAGTCCCAACCGGAGGCGCTCAGTCCGTGCTTGCAAGATCGCCTTCACCGTTCGATGCGGCGTGAACCGCTCGATGTCCGGGTCGGACAATCTTGCCAGCACGTTTTGCGCAGCATTCTGGTCCGCCTGCAACACAACCCCGTCGAAACAGTGAAACCGATCCCCTTGGCGTTTACCCAACAGGCAGCCGTTACGGGAATCCATTTGCGATGTGTAGGCAGGATTGACCAGAACGACCGCAGAACCTCTGCGGCTCGAAACGCTATCAAGCGCTTCGGCAATGACACCTTTCGTCCAGGCTGCAAGCCTGCGATTGATGTTCTTGCCGAAGGACTTGCCCGCCATCGGGGCTGTGAGGTCTTCCGCCGCAATCACGGCGGCTTTATCGACAACGGCGTGAACCGATTGAAAAACGATGTCGCGAACCTGCGCATGGGTTTTACCCATCTGCCGATTGAGCTTTTTGCGCCCGAGGTTAAATTGGTGAATATGCTCACGCTTACGCGGGTTGCGCGTGTTGTTGGCCAGCGCGCGCAGTTTGGCGCGACGCTGGTATTTGATCTTGAGCCGGTCGGATTGCTCGGTCAGCACCTGGCCGAGTTCCTGACCGTGGTGGTCGCCGTCGGAGTCCACCAGGACTTCGGAGTAGCCTTTATCGACGCCGATGGTGCGCTCGCCGCAGTCCTTTTTGGACTCGACTTCAACGGCGTAGTGGACTTCGATGCGGTCATCATCAGTGATGATGATCCGCAGCATGCCAGTGGGCGCGATAGTCGTATTGAGCGGGATAGCGATACGCTGGCCTTTGACGAGGCCGGGAATCTTGATCCAGGCGCGCCCGCCAAGGTGAAAGGTGGTGTAGTTGTCCGACCGGACGATGATCTGGTTGTGGGTGTGGTTGTGCCCGCGCGCCCAAGTCCGGCGCATGATCCGGCGCAGATAAGCGTCGCTCGTCCAGTCGTTGGCCCTGAGCGCGGTGAACAGGCGCTTTTGCTCGGTCTTGTCTTGGGTGTGGTGCCAGATGCAGCGGCGCGCCTTGACCTTGGCGGCTTCCATGCAAGCGGTGATGTCGCCCTTGGCATCGCGCAGAGTCTCTTTCCAGGCATTGGCCGAGACAGGAAAAACGCGCTTGTCCTTCAGCCATTGGTCACGAATCTGGCGATCCGACACGCCCACACCTCCGATAGACCCAAACCGCTGCCAGACCTCGGAGCGCACCTGCCCAAGCCTGCGCGCTTGCTCGCGTAAGGCAGCGACCTTGCCCGGGTTCGGGCGCTTGGCATGCAGAATCCGCGTGACCTTCATTCGCAGGCGTCCTTGGGCGCATGGATCGACACGTCAGGAAAATCCTCCTTGATCTGTTGTTTGTACTTGCCCATTCCATACAGCCGGCAACTGAAGGTATGCACAATCGCCAGCAAATCCTCGACCATCTCTTGCTCGGGGGAGAGGGAGTCCTGATTGACCACCACAATTTCGCAGCCGTTTTCCTCGGCGATGTGCGCAAACAGATCAAACCCAAAGCGCATCAGACGGTCTTTGTGGGCGATCAGCAACAGGCGCACTTCCCCGCGCTGAATCCGATCGACCAGGCCGAGAAAACGCTTGCGCTTGAAGTTCAGCCCCCCGCCGATCTCATGAACCCACTCATCCACCGCGATCCCCGCGCTCAGGCAGTAGGTTTCCAGTGCTTTGACCTGGGAGGCAAGATCGGCTTTTTGCCCAGCGCTGGAGACCCGGCAATACACCACCACATCGCGCGTCTTGGGTGCCCCGCCCAGCATCAGGCGAACATCCGACTCATCGAAATACCGATGCCCAGAGGGCAAGCGCTTGGCCTGCAACTTCCCCTCCCGCTCCCAACGCCGCACGGTCTGTACTGACCGCCCAATGCGCTTGGCAAACTCACCTATGCTGTATCTGCTACTCATAATGAGTAATTATGGATTGCTTTGATAATAAATCAAGCAACTGTTAATTTCTCCTTGTGGAATCCGGTGGGGGGGGCCTCAGCCCAGCAGACGCCAGCCCAGCCAGACCAGGGAAAAGCTCAGCAGGAAGATCAGCCCTGTCCAGGCCAGGGCCAGCAGGCCCCGGCCCGGCTGGGCGGATACCGGGACGTGCTCGTGGGTGACCACCCGCAGGGTGAGCCAGGCCAGGATGGGGGCCGAGAGGAAGGAAACGGTGGTGGCAAAGTCGATGAATTGGGTAAAGCGTGCCCCGGCAAAGTAGATCATGATCAGGGCACCGCCCAGGACGGTGATCAGGGCCAGCAGATAGGGGCCGCGCCGGTGTTCCTCGGGACCGGGAGTGCGACCCCGGTCGCCGGCCCGGGCGGCGTCGAACAGGGCGGTGATGACCCGGGGATAGGCATCCGTCACCGCCAGGGTGGTGCTGAACATGGCGGTCAGTGCCGCCACGGCGATGATGGGGCGGCTCCATTCACCCAGGGTGCCCGCATAAAGGTCCACCAACTGGGCGGAAAAGCCCACCGCGGAATTGGCAAAGCCCACGCCGCTGGCGTGCATGGTCAGGGCGCCCAGCAGCAGGAATGCCGCGGCCATCAGGGTGGCGGCGACATAGCCGATGCGAAAGTCCGTCAGTGCATGGCGCAGACTGGGGCGGGTCCGGGTTTCCCGGGCCCGTTCCAGGGTCCAGAGGGAGTGCCAGGCGGCCACGTCCAGGGGGATGGGCATCCATCCCAGCAGGGCCAGCAGGAAGGCAAAGCCGGCCGCGCTCCAGATCAGCCCCGCGTCCTGCCAGCCGGAGAGCCGGGCCCAATCCGGCTCTCCGCCGAAGGCCAGCGCCACGGTGGCCAGGGTGGACACGGTCAGGGCTGCCATGATGAGCTTCATGCCCAGGTCCACCCCCCGGTAATTGCCGATGGCCAGCAGCAGCAGGCAGGTCCCCATGATCCACGCCGACAGGGTGGCCGGCGAGGCATCCAGCCCGAACACCAGACCGAACAGGCCCGCCGTGACCACGGTGACCACGGCCTGGATGATGAACATGGTCCCCAGGGTGACCAGGGCGAACAGGCCCAGGGCCCAGCGCCCGAGCCGGCGGTAGCCCACCAGCAGGTTCTCTCCGGTGGCGGCGGCGTAGCGGGGGCCGAACTCGATGAAGGGATACTTGAGCAGACAGGCCAGCAGCACCACCGGCAGCAGCAACAGGCCGAATTCGGCACCGGCCCGAGTGGACTGTACCAGGTGGGAGACACCGATGGCCGCGCCGGCCATGAGCAGGCCGGGGCCGATGGCATGGCGCAGGGTGCTGCTGCGAAGCTCATTCATCAGGGGGGTACCTCAATGACTCAGCAATCCGGGCAGGGCAGGCTGTTGCCCAGCAGGACCAGTACCGGGCCGTCATCTCCGGCGGGTTGATGGGGGAAGCAGTGCAGTTCCGGATGGACCTGTTGCAGCCAGGCGCGGATGGCTTCGAACTCCTCCAGGCCGCCGCTGTGGCCGCGATAGATCATCAGGCTGATGATCCCGTCCGGCCCCAGCACGGCGCGAGCCGCCTCCAGGGCGGCCAGGCTCGTCTCCGGCCGGGTGATGATGCCATGATCCCCCCCAGGCAGGTAGCCCAGGTTGAAAGTCACCGCCCTGATCCGGCCTCGGGCCTGATCGGGCAGGTGGCGCTCCAGGTGCTGGTGTCCGTCCCGGATCAGGGTGACCCGTTCCGCCACGCCGGCGGCTTCCAGGCGCTTGCGGGTGGCGTCCAGCGCGGCGGTCTGGATGTCGAAGGCCCAGACATGACCGGCATCACCCACCGTCCGGGCCAGGAACAGGGTGTCATGTCCATTGCCGGCGGTGGCGTCCACCGCCAGATCGCCGGGCTTGAGGATCTCGGCCAGCTGCTCGTGGGCAAGGTGGGTGAGGGGCTTGGGGCGCGGCTGCATGTGTCAGGTCCTTCTGGTGAGGGGTTCAAGGCGTACCGTGGTTTTCACAGGCCCGCAGCATGGTCTGCAGGGAGTCCGGGTCTGCCAGGCGGTGATCCGAGCCGACCGTGATCAGGGTGACGACCGCGGGCCGGCTGTTGTCGACCAGATACCGGGAATCGGTGAAGGGGATGACCTCGTCCGCCGGGGAATGGAGGATGAGGGTTCCCGCCTTCACCCGGTCGGCCGTACCCCAGAGTCGCCAGGCCGGGCAGAGCAGCACCAGCGGGATCCGGTGGCTGTTCAGGGCCATGGCCACGGCGCCGCCGCGGGAGGAACCGACGATGACCTGGGGACGATGGATCTCCAGGGCGGATTGCGCCGTGTCGACGGCGGCCTCGAAGTCGTCGTCGTCCAGCAACGGGTTGATGACTTCGTGACCCCGTGACAGCAGGTATGACGGCTTGAGCCCGCCGGGTCTGGACTGCCAGCCGTGGAGAAAGAGGATCTTCATCGGGTCGAATCCGTGCAGGGGACATGCATGTTGACCGGCCCGCGCCCGTGTCCCAGGCCGGGTGCGCTCTGGATGGCCCGGTGGATGAAGGACTTGGCTTGCCGGACGGCGCTTTCCACGTCCTTGCCCAGGGCCAGGCCGGCGGTGACGGCGGCGGCAAAGACGCAGCCGGTGCCGTGGGTGTGGGGCGTGTCTTGATGGACGGCGGGTAGTCGGGTGACCTGGCCGTTGCTGAACAGGATGTCCGTGGCGGCATCGACCAGGGCGCCGCCGGTGATGACCACATGGGCCGCTCCCAGATCGGCCAGGGCCGCGGCGGCCTTGATCATGGTGGTTTCGGAATCCACCGTCAGGCCGGTCAGGGCGGCGGCTTCGTGCAGGTTGGGCGTGACCACGTCGGCCAGCGGGAGCAGCCGTCGGCACAGGGCCTGGCGGGCGGCATCATCCACCAGCGGAGCGCCATGCTTGCTGACCATGACAGGGTCCAGCACCAGGGGAAGACCCGCTGCGTCGGGCCGTGACAGGCGTTCGACCACGGTCTCCACCATGGCGGCACTGCCCAGGGCGCCGATCTTGACGGCCTTGGGCGGGATGTCCTCCAGCACCGCGTCGATCTGCCGCAGGACGAAGGCGGGGTCAATGCCCTGCACGCCGGTGACACCCCGGGTGTTCTGCGCGGTCAGCAGGGTCACCACGCTCATGCCGTAGAGCCCGAACTGGTGGAAGGTCTTGAGATCCGCCTGCAGTCCCGCGCCCCCGGAAGGGTCGGAACCGGCGATGGTGAGGGCAGGCGCTTGCATGATGGTCACTCCTGGTCCGCCCGAGGCAGGTATGGGGGGCCGGACCTGTTTACGTGGACGGTGGCCCGGGAATATCTTGCGGAATGACGCATCGGCGGGGGATGCGCCGGGAAGACCCGCGCCCCTTGAGGCGCGGGTGGTCGGGACGATCAGAGACCGGCCGCGGCCTTGAGGGCGTCCGCCTTGTCGGTGCGTTCCCAGGGCAGGTCCACGTCCTCGCGGCCGAAATGACCGTAGGCCGCCGTCTGCCGGTAGATGGGACGCAGCAGGTCCAGCATGCTGATGATGCCCCAGGGGCGCAGGTCGAAATGCTCGCGCACTAGGTCGACGATCTGCTGGTTGGAAATCTTGCCGGTGCCGAAGGTGTCGACGCTGATGGAGGTGGGGCGGGCCACGCCGATGGCGTAGGAGACCTGGATCTCGCAGCGCTCCGCCAGGCCGGCGGCGACGATGTTCTTGGCCACGTAGCGGCCGGCATAGGCGGCGGAGCGGTCCACCTTGGAGGGGTCCTTGCCGGAGAAGGCGCCGCCGCCGTGACGGGCCATGCCACCGTAGGTGTCGACGATGATCTTGCGCCCGGTCAGGCCGCAGTCGCCCACGGGGCCGCCGATGACGAACTTGCCGGTGGGGTTGATGTGGATGTTCTCGTCACGGCAGGTGGCCAGCCATTCGGCGGGCAGCACCGGCTTGATGATGCAGTCCATCACCGCTTCGCGCAGGGCCTTCTGATCGATTTCCGGGGCGTGCTGGGTGGACAGCACCACGGCGTCGATGCCCACTGGCTTGCCGCCTTCATAGCGGAAGGTGACCTGGCTTTTGGCGTCGGGGCGCAGCCAGGCCAGTTCACCGGACTTGCGCACGTGGGCCTGACGGCGCACCAGTTCGTGGGCGTAGTGGATGGGGGCGGGCATCAGCGCGCTGGTTTCGTTGCTGGCATAGCCGAACATCAGGCCCTGGTCGCCGGCGCCCTGTTCCAGACGGTTGCTGACGTCGCGATCCACCCCCTGTGCGATGTCGGGGGACTGCTTGCCCAGGGCGTTGATGACGGCGCAGGTGTGACCATCGAAGCCGGTGTCGCAGTTGTCGTAGCCGATGTCGTTGACCACGTCGCGGACCAGGTTCTCGTAATCCACGTGCACCGGGGTGGTGATCTCGCCGGCCAGCACTACCATGCCGGTCTTCACCAGGGTTTCACAGGCGATGCGGGCGTGGGGGTCTTCCGCCAGGATGGCGTCCACGATGGCATCGGAGATCTGGTCGGCCATCTTGTCCGGATGACCCTCGGACACGGATTCGGAAGTAAACAGATGGGAATCTTTCATGTTTTTCAGCTACTCCGGCTCTCGGGTGCCCGCCTGGCGGCCCACCCACGGATTGATGATGGTGATCCGCGCCGGATTTTACCCTGAATGCAGTGCTTGTGGTGCGTCGAGCCGGCTTGAGAAATCTCATTATTTATATATTTCGCCTTTCTTTATTCGATTTATCGTTGTATCTGAATGATTTATGGGGCAGTGCAGCAAAAAGCCCTTCGTTTCGCTCGGGCTTGCGACAAGCCCCCCTGTCAGGGAAAATGCAGGCCGATAACGCTGTGGTCAATGCATATTCCATGTGGTATTCATGACCGGCATGATATGCCCGGGGTTGACTCAACTTGCTGCCCCCTAAGACTTTTTCAGCGACCAGTTTGAGGTGTGCCGCGTCTTTCCCAGTCGTCCGAATAACCAGAACACCGCCAAACGGTGTCAGCGCGGCAGACCATGAAGACCCTTATTTCCACCCTTGTCAGGAGATCTGCATGCCTTCCCGCAAAGAGCTAGCCAATGCTATTCGTGCGCTTTCCATGGACGCGGTCCAGAAGGCCAATTCCGGTCATCCCGGTGCGCCCATGGGCATGGCCGACATCGCCGAAGTGCTCTGGAATGATTATCTCAAGCACAATCCGGCCAATCCCCAGTGGGCGGACCGTGATCGCTTCGTGATGTCCAATGGTCATGGTTCCATGCTGGTGTATTCCCTCCTGCATCTGAGTGGCTACGACCTGCCCATCGAAGAGCTCAAGCAGTTCCGGCAGTTCCATTCCCGTACCCCCGGCCACCCGGAATACGGCTACACCCCCGGTGTCGAGACCACCACCGGTCCCCTGGGCCAGGGCATCACCAACGCGGTGGGCATGGCTATCGCCGAAAAGGCCCTGGCGGCCCACTTCAACCGCCCCGGCCATGAAGTGGTGGATCATTACACCTATGCCTTTCTGGGCGACGGCTGCCTGATGGAGGGCATCTCCCACGAGGCCTGCTCCCTGGCCGGCACCCTGGGTCTAGGCAAGCTGGTGGCCTTCTACGACGACAACGGCATCTCCATCGACGGCGAGGTGGAAGGCTGGTTCACCGACGACACCCCCAAGCGTTTCGAGGCCTACGGCTGGCATGTGGTGCCGGGGGTGGATGGTCACGATGCCGAGGCGGTGAAGCAGGCCATCGAGCAGGCCCGGGCAGTGAAGGATCGTCCCACCCTGATCTGCTGCAAGACCATCATCGGTTTTGGCTCCCCCAACAAGCAGGGCAAGGAAGAGTGCCATGGCGCGCCCCTGGGCCAGGACGAGATCGCGCTGGTGCGCGAGACCCTTGGCTGGTCCCACGAACCCTTCGTGATCCCGGACGAGATCCGCGCCGGCTGGAATGCCCGTGACAAGGGGGCCCAGGCCGAAAGCGCCTGGCAGGCCCGCTTTGCCGAATATGCCGAGGCCCACCCGGAACTGGCCGCCGAATTCACCCGCCGCATGAGCGGCGAACTGCCCGCCGACTGGGCGCAGAAGGCCCAGGCCTTCATCGAGGAGACCGTGGCCAAGGCCGAGACCATCGCCAGCCGCAAGGCCTCCCAGAACGCCATCGGCGGCTATGCCCCGGCCCTGCCGGAACTGCTGGGCGGCTCCGCCGACCTGGCCGGTTCCAACCTCACCCTGTGGAAGGGCTCCAAGGGCATCAGCAAGGAGGACGGCGACGGCAACTACCTGTTCTACGGGGTGCGGGAGTTCGGCATGGCCGCCATCATGAACGGGATCGCTCTGCACGGCGGCTTCATCCCTTACGGCGGCACCTTCCTGATCTTCAGCGACTATGCCCGTAACGGCCTGCGCATGTCTGCCCTGATGAAGCAACGGGTGATCTACGTGATGACTCATGATTCCATCGGTCTGGGTGAAGACGGCCCCACCCACCAGCCGGTGGAGCAGGTCACCAGCCTGCGGCTGATTCCCAACATGCATGTCTGGCGTCCCTGCGACGCGGTGGAGACCGCCATGGCCTGGAAAGCGGGCATCGAGCGCACCGACGGCCCCAGTCTGCTGAGCCTGTCCCGCCAGAACCTTCCCCACCAGACCCGTACCCAGGCCCAGTTGGCCGACATCGCCCGGGGCGGCTATGTGCTGCACGATGCCGGCGGTCAGCCGGATGCCATCATCCTGGCCACCGGCTCGGAGGTGGGGATTGCCATGGAGGCGGCCAAGGCGCTGGAATCCAGGGGCAAGCGTGTCCGGGTAGTGTCCATGCCCTGCCAGGAAGTGTTCGATGCCCAGGATGCGGACTACCGAGAATCCGTGCTGCCCGGCGCCGTGCGCGCCCGCGTGGCCGTGGAGGCCGGCGTGACTGTCGGCTGGCTCAAATATGTGGGTCTGGATGGTCGCGTGGTGGGCATGGACCGCTTCGGCGAATCCGCCCCCGGCGGCGAGTTGATGAAACATTTCGGCTTCACGGCGGACAATGTGATCAGTGCGGTGGAAGCCGTACTGGGCTGAATCCTTGCCCGATATTGAATTTTTCAAAGCAAAAGCTGGAGACAACAAACGATGACAATCAAAGTCGGTATCAACGGTTTCGGCCGCATCGGTCGCATGGTTTTCCGGGCCATTTCCAAGGAATTCCCGGAACTGGAAGTGGTGGCCATCAACGATCTGCTGGATCCGGAATACCTGGCCTACATGCTGCGCTATGACTCCGTTCACGGCCGCTTCGACGGCGAAGTCTCCGTGGAAGGCAACCACATGGTGGTCAACGGCAAGAAGATCCGCCTGACCGCCGAGCGCGACCCCGCCAACCTCAAGTGGAACGAGGCCGGCGCCGAACTGGTGATCGAATCCACCGGCTTCTTCCTCACCGAGGAAACCTGCCAGAAGCATATCGACGCCGGTGCCAAAAAGGTCATCCAGAGCGCCCCGTCCAAGGATGCCACCCCCATGTTCGTGTACGGCGTGAACCACAAGGAATACGCCGGTCAGGCCATCATCTCCGCCGCCTCCTGCACCACCAACGCCCTGGCGCCGGTGGCCAAGGTGCTCAACGACAACTTCGGCATCAAGCGCGGCCTGATGAGCACCGTCCACGCCGCCACCGCCACCCAGAAGACCGTGGACGGCCCCTCCCAGAAGGACTGGCGCGGTGGCCGCGGCATCCTGGAGAACATCATTCCGTCCTCCACCGGCGCCGCCAAGGCCGTGGGCAAGGTGCTGCCCGCCCTGAACGGCAAGCTCACCGGCATGGCCTTCCGCGTGCCCACCTCCGACGTCTCCGTGGTGGACCTGACCGTGGAACTGGAAAAGGGTGCCTCTTACGAGACCATCTGCCAGACCATGAAGTCCGCCGCTACCAGCGGTGACCTGCAGGGCGTGCTGGGCTACACCGACGAGAAAGTGGTGGCCACGGACTTCCGCGGCGTGAACCTGCCGTCCATCTTCGACGCCGAAGCCGGCATTCAGTTGGACGAGACCTTCGTCAAGGTGGTGGCCTGGTACGACAACGAGTACGGCTACACCTGCAACATGCTGCGTCTGGCGCGGCAAGTGGGCGGCCAGTAACCGGTCAACTCTCACCCCAGCCCATCTCCCCCGGGGGGAGATGGGCCAGGGATGAAGGGAGAGAAAACCAGAGTTTTCCGGCAAGTTTTGGTTTGCCAGAACACTTTGCAAGTCCCCCAGAACAACAATCCGAAAACCATCCAAGGAGTTGCGCATGTCCGTCATCAAGATGACCGATCTGGACCTGAAGGGTCAGCGGGTGCTGATCCGCGAGGATCTCAACGTCCCCGTGAAGGACGGCAAGGTCACCTCGGATGCCCGCATCCGCGCCAGCCTGCCCACCATTGAGCACGCCATGAAGGCCGGCGCCCGGGTCATGCTGATGTCCCACCTGGGCCGCCCGGAGGAAGGCGTGTTCAGCGAGGCCGACTCCCTGGCACCGGTGGCCGCCCATCTCTCCGGTCTGCTGGGCAAGGAAGTGCGCCTGGTACGCGATTACCTGAACGGGGTGGAGGTGGCCGAGGGCGAGGTGGTGTTACTGGAGAACGTCCGCTTCAACAAGGGCGAAAAAAAGGACGACGAAGCCTTGTCCAGGCAATACGCCGCCCTCTGCGACATCTACGTGATGGACGCCTTCGGCACTGCCCACCGGGCCCAGGCCTCCACCCACGGTGCCGGCAAGTTCGCCCCGGTGGCCTGTGCCGGCCCCCTGCTGGCGGCGGAACTGGAAGCCCTGGGCAAGGCCCTGGACAATCCGAAGCGCCCGCTGGTGGCTATCGTCGGCGGTTCCAAGGTGTCCACCAAGCTGACCGTGCTCGAATCCCTGTCCAAGGTGGTGGATCAGCTCATCGTCGGTGGCGGCATCGCCAACACCTTCATCGCCGCCCAGGGTCACGGAGTGGGCAAATCCCTGTGTGAAAACGACCTGATCCCCGAGGCAAAGCGCCTGATGGAAGCGGCACGGGCCAAGGGCGGTGATATTCCCGTTCCCACCGACGTCACCGTGGGCAAGGCGTTCTCCGAATCCACCCCGGCCACCACCTGCGGTGTCGCGGAGGTGGCCGATGACGACATGATCTTCGACGTGGGGCCGGACACCGCCGCCGGCTATGCCGAACTGCTGAAGAAGGCCGGCACCATCGTCTGGAACGGCCCCGTGGGCGTGTTCGAGTTCGACCAGTTTGCCGCCGGCACCCAGGCCATGGGCGAGGCCATCGCCGCCAGCGACGCCTTCTCCATCGCTGGCGGCGGCGACACCCTGGCCGCCATCGACAAGTACGGTCTGGCGGACCGCATTTCCTATATCTCCACCGGCGGAGGTGCCTTCCTGGAGTTCCTGGAAGGCAAGACCCTGCCCGCCGTCGCCATGCTGGAGGCCCGGGCCAAGGGCTGAGCGATCATCACCCACCATCTTCGGTACCTACCGAGCAAGGACAAGGCCTGACATGCGTAGAACCAAGATCGTAGCAACCCTGGGACCGGCCACGGACAGCCCGTCCGCCATGCGCGCGCTGGTGAAGGCCGGCGTGGACGTGGTGCGCATCAACTTTTCCCACGGCGATCCGGACGATCACCGCAAGCGGGTGGCCCTGTTGCGGGAGACCGCCCGGGAAGCTTCCCGCATCGTCGCCGTGCTGGGGGATTTGCAAGGCCCGAAGATCCGCACCGCCCGCTTTGCCTCGGGCAGCGTGGAACTGAAGGAAGGCGATGACTTCACGCTGGATGCGGACCTGGACTCCAATGCCGGCAACCGGGAGCGGGTGGGCATCACTTACAAGGAACTGCCCGGCGACGTCAGCCCCGGCGACAGCCTGCTGCTGGATGACGGTCGCCTGGTGCTGACGGTGGAACGGGTGGACGGGCCGCGGATCCATACCCGCGTGGCCGTGGGCGGCACCCTGTCCAACAACAAGGGCATCAACCGTCAGGGGGGCGGCCTGTCCGCCCCCGCCATCACCGACAAGGACCGGGCGGACATCCGCCTGGCCGCCGAGCTGGACGTGGACTTTCTGGCCATCTCCTTTCCCCGTAGCGCCGCCGACGTCAATCGCGCCCGGGAACTGTTGCGGGAGGCTGGCGGGCAGGGAGGGATCTGCGCCAAGATCGAACGGGCCGAGGCGGTGGACGCCATCGACGAGATCCTCACCGCCACCGATGTGATCATGATTGCCCGTGGCGACCTGGGGGTGGAGATCGGGGACGCGGAACTGCCGGGGGTGCAAAAGCGCCTGATTCATCAGGCCCGCGTCCGCAACCGGGTGGTGATCACCGCCACCCAGATGATGGAGTCCATGATCCAGAACCCCATCCCCACCCGGGCCGAGGTGTTCGACGTGGCCAACGCGGTGCTGGACGGCACCGACGCGGTCATGCTCTCTGGTGAGACGGCCACCGGCAATTATCCTCACAAGGCGGTGGAGGCCATGGGGCGGATCTGCGAGGCAGCGGAGCGCCAGCGCAGTGCCCGGGTATCCACCCATCGCATGGACAGCTACTTTGAACGGGTGGACGAAGCCATTGCCATGGCCACCATGTACACCGCCAACCACCTGGATGTGCGCGCCATCGCCGCCATGACCGAATCCGGCTCCACCGCCCAGTGGATGTCCCGCATCAGTTCCGGCATCCCCATCTTCGCCATGACCCGTCACGAAAGCACTTGCCGCCGGATGGCCCTGTACCGGGGGGTCTATCCGGTTCTGTTCGAGAGCGACAATACCAGTCACGCAGCCAACAACCGTCAGGTGGTGGCCATGCTGCAGGAGTCCGGTGTTGTCAGGGATGGCGATCTGGTCATCATCACCAAGGGAGATCTCACCGGCGTCATGGGCGGCACCAACGCCATGAAGATCGTCCAGGTGGGGGCGTTGCAGGACTTTGCCCCATAGGCGCGCCCTTGATTCTCGAACCCATAACGACAACGATACCGAACCGCATCGCGATTCGAAGACCACAACCCACAGGAGGTCCCTCATGGCCCTGATTTCTCTGAGACAGTTGCTGGACCATGCCGCCGAGCACGGTTACGGCATGCCCGCCTTCAACGCCAACAACATGGAGCAGGTGCACGCGGTCATGCAGGCCGCCGACGAGGTGGATGCCCCGGTGATCATCCAGGCCTCCGCCGGCGCCCGCAAATATGCCGGCGAGCCCTTCCTGCGGCATCTCATCATTGCCGCGGCGGAACAGTATCCCCACATCCCCATTGTGTTGCACCAGGACCACGGTAGCGAACCGGCGGTATGCCTGTCCTCCATCCAGTCCGGTTTCACCTCGGTGATGATGGATGGCTCCCTGATGGCCGACATGAAGACGCCTTCCACCTATGAGTACAACGTGGAAGTGACCCGCCAGGTGACCGAGATGGCCCACTGGCTGGGCGTGTCCGTGGAAGGTGAGCTGGGCTGCCTGGGTTCTCTGGAGACCGGCATGGCCGGCGAGGAAGACGGTTCCGGCGCCGAAGGCCAGCTGTCCCATGACCAGCTGCTCACCGACCCGGACGAGGCCGCCGACTTCGTCAAGAAGACCGGAGTGGATGCCCTGGCCATTGCCATCGGCACCAGCCACGGCGCCTACAAGTTCACCCGTCCGCCCACCGGCGACATCCTGGCCATCAAGCGCATCAAGGAGATCCATGCCCGCATCCCCAACACCCATCTGGTGATGCACGGCTCTTCTTCCGTGCCCCAGGACTGGCTCAAGATCATCAACGAGCACGGCGGCGACATGGGCGAGACCTACGGCGTGCCGGTGGAAGAGATTCAGGAAGGCATCAAGCACGGCGTGCGCAAGGTGAACATCGATACCGACCTGCGCATGGCCTCCACCGGTGCCATTCGCAAGTTCCTGGCGGAAAACCCCAAGGAATTCGATCCCCGCAAGTTCCTCAAGGTCTCCACCGCCGCCATGAAGGACATCTGCAAGGCCCGCTACGAGGCCTTCGGCTGCGCCGGCATGGCCTCCCGGATCAAGCCCGTGAGCCTGGAAGCCATGGTCAAGCGCTACAAGTCCGGCGAGCTGGCGCCCAAAGTGCAGTAAGGTAAACGCCAACACGCCCCTCTCCCCTTGCGGGAGAGGGGTTGGGGTGAGGGGGCGCGGTTCTGCTAAAGTGCTCACAACCGGCACACCACCCCCTCCCTCTCCCATGCATGCACACAATCCCCGTCTCCTTGCCCTTGTTTCCCTTCTGCTGCTCCTGCCCGCCACGGCGCCGGCGACCCCGTTGGCTGAAGCCCTGCAGTCCTGCGCCGGCATCACCGATGCCGATGCTCGCCTGGCCTGCTACGACCGTCTGGCGGAACAGCCCGGCGCGGATGGTGACATTCCAGCAACAACGCCACGGGCCAGAACCCTGGCACTGCCCGGAGGGGCTGAGGCACGGGGCTCCGACCCGGCCCGCTGGTCCGGCTCTCGCATCGACGCCGTCTGGGGGTTTGCCCCGGACAGCAGCCGTTACGTGATCGCCTCCCACCGCCCCAGTTATCTGCTGCCGGCCCGTTACAGCGACCGGCCCAACGAACAGCCCTTCTCGCCCCTGGCGGAACTGGCCGATGCCGATCGGGTGGAGCTGGACTCGGTGGAGGCCAGGTTCCAATTCAGTTTCAAGACCCGGCTCTGGACCACGGATGACCGCCGCTGGGGTCTGTGGGGTGCCTATACCCAGCAGAGTCAGTGGCAGGTTTATAACGACCGGGAAGGGGTGTCGCGACCTTTCCGTGAAACCAACTACATGCCGGAGCTGATCTTGAGCTACCGGCCGGATCTGTCCCTGGGGGGCTTCCACTGGCGCCTGCTCAACATGGGTTACACCCACCAGTCCAACGGCCGGGCCGAGCCCCTGTCCCGCAGCTGGGACCGGCTCTTTGCCGAAGTAGGCGTGGAGCGGGGTGATCTTGTCCTCAATGCCCGGGTCTGGCACCGGATTCAGGAAAGCGACACCCGGGACGACAATCCGGATATCACCGATTATCTGGGGTACGGCGACCTCACCGCCTTCTGGCAGCAGGGCGGCCACAGCTACACCCTGATGCTCAGGGGGCGTCCCGCCACCGGCAAGGGCGCCGTCCAGGCCACCTGGATGAGTCCCCCGATACTGGGGCCGCTACGGGCCTATACCCAGGTTTTCAGCGGCTACGGGGAGAGCATGATCGACTATAACTGGCGCCAGAACACCCTGGGTTTCGGGCTGGCCCTGAGTGATCTTTACTGACCCGTGCCATGGGAGCCCCATCCCATGAATACGCGCTCTGACCTGTCCCGACGCATCGCCCATCTGGACATGGATGCCTTCTATGCTTCCGTGGAACTGCTGCGTCACCCGGAGCTGCGTGGCCGGCCCGTGGTGATCGGCGGCCGCCGTCGCGCCTTGGGGGAACCCGGGCAGGCCGTTGCCGCGCGGTTGGGAGAATATGCCGGACGCGGAGTGATCACCACGGCCACCTACGAGGCCCGGGCGCTGGGTGTGTCTTCGGGCATGGGGCTGATGAAGGCGGCCCGGAAAGCCCCTGAAGCCATCCTGTTGCCGCCTGACTTCGAGGCCTACCGGGACTATTCCCGTCGCTTCAAGACGGCGGTGGCCGCCATCGCCCCCTGCATCGAGGACCGGGGCATCGACGAGATCTATATCGACCTCACCCACGTTCCCGGCGCATCCGGACCTCTGGGGCAGCGGCTCAAGCAGGCCGTGCGTGATGCTACCGGCCTGACCTGCTCCATCGGCATCGCCCCCAACAAGCTTCTGGCCAAGCTCTGTTCCGAGCTGGACAAACCGGATGGTCTCACCCTGTTGACCACGGATGATGTGCCGACCCGTATCTGGCCTCTGCCGGTGGGAAAGGTCAACGGCATCGGACCCAAGGCCGCCGCCCGGCTGGAAGCCCTGGGTATCCTCACGGTGGGAGATCTGGCCGCCTGCGGCCCCGGTCTGTTGCGGGAGCAGTTCGGCCCCACCTACGGGGCCTGGTTGCATCAGGCGGCACGGGGCATCGATGATCGGCCGGTGGAAACCGTTTCGGTACCCCGTTCGGTCAGCAGGGAGACGACCTTCGAGCGGGATCTGCATCCTCGTCAGGACCGGGCCGAGCTGTCGGAGATCTTCACCGCCCTGTGCATGCGGGTATCCCAGGATCTGGCCCGCAAGGGCTGCCGGGGCCGCACGGTGGGTATCAAGCTTCGCTACGAGGACTTCCGCACCCTGACCCGTGACATTACCCTGGCGCGTCCGGTGTCCGCGGCGATGGATATCCGCCGGGCGGCAGGGGAATGCCTGCGCCGGGTGCCCCTGGAGCAGCGGCTTCGCTTGCTGGGAGTGCGTGTGTCGGGACTGAGTTTCGGTGACGAGGACGCGCCGGCCGACGGGGGCATGCAGATGGAGCTGCCGCTCTGATGATGTTGAGCCAATACGACCGAACGAGAAAACGATGCTGCTGACCCTTGCCGTGATGCTGTTGATCCTGTTGTTGGGCTTGGTACTGCTGCTATGGCATGCCCGTACCGCCTTCGTCATCACGCTGGAGAAGGGCAGGGCGCGGACCTTGCGGGGGACCGCGCCACCCGGTTTCCTGCGTGGCTGCGATGAGGTGGCGCGAATGTATCGTCTCACCCAAGGGCGCATCAGCGGCGTCCGGACCGCCCACGGGGTGCAACTGCGCTTCTCCCGGGAGATCCCGGCCCATGTACACCAGCCCTTTCGCAATGTCTGGACACCGCCCACGGACGGCGGCGGTGGTGGTGGTCATCGGGCCGCCGGGTAAGACCGTTTCGGCTCAGGGTGCGGTGTCCCAGACCTCCTGCAGAAAGCCGGTGCCGCCCAGATACCCCATCTGGCGTTCTATCCAGGCCTGCCGGGCACGGACGTAATCCGAGGGGGCGGCCACCCGGTATCGCACCGGTCCGGGCAGTACTGCCGCCAGCAGTGCCGCTTCCCCGGCCGTGAGCTCCGCCGCCGGTTTGTCGAAATAGATCCTGCTGGCAGCCCCCACCCCATAGACGTTGGGTCCGAACTGGGCCACGTTCAGATACACCTCCAGGATGCGTTCCTTGGGCCAGAGGGCCTCGATCAGAACGGTCAGGTAGGCCTCGGTCACCTTGCGGGTCAGGCTGCGCTCGGGCCACAGGAACACGTTCTTGGCCACCTGCTGGGACAGGGTGCTGGCGCCACGCAGACGCCCCCCGTCCCGGTATTCGTCGATGGCGGCACGGATGGAGCGAAAGTCGAATCCCCGGTGATCCAGAAAACGCTGATCCTCCGCGGCGATCATGGCCAGGGCCGCATGGGCGGAAATTTGCTGCCGGGGCACCCACTCGTGGTTGACCGGGATGGTGCCGATGGCGGGGCGGGAAGACCACTGATGCTGCAGCATGAAGGCGGTGGTGGGGGGATCCACCCACCGCAGGCTGCCCACGATCAGGGCGCTGAGCAGCACCAGCGCCGCCAGGCTCGCCAGGAGCCAGCGCAGCAAGCGCCCCCACAGGGACCGGCGACGGGGTTTGGACGGGTATTTTCGCACCCGGGAACTATCTCAATTTCCAGCCCGGATCGGAAGCCATGCGTGCCGATATCCCACTTACCGGCGACAGCTCACGGGATTTCTCCCGCGAAGCGGCTAACTGCTCGGCGTCAGAGGGAAAATGCCGACTATCCACAAAAGCTGTGGATAAGTCTGTGGAGAGCATGTCGGAAACCGGGTCAAGAGCGCATGAGAGCAGGGGGCGGCTGAATTGGTCATGAAATGACCAGGTCTTTAATTGATTGATTTCGAAGTTTTTTAATTTCGTTTACGGTTCTACCCGAGCAGAGCTTAGGGTTGTCATGTCGCTGCATCAGGTATTTCCCGTGCTGTGCATATTCCTGGGTATATCCGCGCCTGTACAACGACGGTCTTTGCCATCGACGCGGTTCCCGCCGCCCGGTGATTCCGTACCAGGGGGGATCCAACGCGGATCCCCCTTCTCTCAGGCCACCCCCTTGGAACCTGACCCGGTTTAGGCTATCCTGCGCCACCTTGCCGCAGTCGAAATTTCCCGCATCGGCAGGCGATGTTTCCCGGCGCACATTCGCCCTGAAACGTGCTAACATCCTTTTTCACGCGCCCGTAGCTCAGCTGGATAGAGTACTGCCCTCCGAAGGCAGGGGTCACTGGTTCGAATCCAGTCGGGCGCGCCATAAAGTAGACAACAAAACAGCCGCTTACAGGATATCCTGGGCGGCTTTTTTGTTGCCTGGTCACATGGGATTGGTGCTGTGTGCCTATCCCCGCGCCCTCCTTCAAAGCACTATGCATGCCTGTGAAAGGCTAGCCAAAAGATATTTTCAGTGGCGCTGCCGCGTCTTGGGTTGAGTGCAGGCGCGGAATCAATCAATGTTCCCTGGAGTGAGGGCGGCATCCTACCTCAGTAGGTGGTAGTGTTCGGGGGCTAACAGATGACGCAAAGCCATCTACGAAACCCATCAATAACAGGAATGCAAAATCGATGGAATTGCCGGATGGTCTCTACGACCGGCTGCTCACTGAGTCGTTAAGGGATGCTCTCGTCAGTGTTGCGGACGAGCGGAGCCGTACACTCAAAGGGCTGTCCACTGAGGATGCTTCTGAACGGCTGGTTGAAGCGATCACATCCCAGCTTGGCCGCATACTGGACGACCTGAAAGGTGACGGACAGGAGAAAATCCAGCGCCAACTGGCGCTTGCCAACGCCGTGCTGTTACATGCTCGCCAGCATCTTGATGGTCATGAGGGTAGGGGGGATGCCCTGGTTGAGCCATTGCAACTGTTGCAGGCCGTCCATCGGCATTCCTCTGCCCCCGTGTTGCCGGATACGGGGTTGGCCCTGCCCTGGTTGTTCACAGCCGGCAAGGGCTCGCCATCCCTGTTGTCCGAACTGCGCCGAGAACTCTCTGCCTGCGATCAGGTGGATATTCTGGTCAGCTTCATCACCCTTTCCGGGGTGCGCAAGCTTTTGGATATCCTCCAGTCTGCGACTGCAGTAGGGGCCGATGGCCGACCGCGAACCGGGCTGCGTATCCTCACCACCACCTACACCGGCGCCACAGAAGTCCAGGCCCTGGATGCACTGGCCCGGCTGCCAGGTTGCGAAATCCGTGTCTCCCTGGACGGTCGCCGTACCCGCCTGCACGCCAAGGCGTGGTTGTTCCACCGGAGATCAGGTTCCGGCACAGCCTATGTGGGGAGCGCTAACCTCTCGGGCGCTGCGCTGATGGGTGGCCTGGAGTGGACTGTTAAGTTCACCGAGCGCGGGCAGACCGATCTGTTCGAACGGGCCAAGGCCCATTTCGAAACACTTTGGGAGGATCGGGAGTTTCAGCTCTTTGATCCGTACAATCAGCAGCATAGGGAAGCGCTGGGGGAGGCCCTGAAACGGGAATCAGGCGAGGATATCATCGCTCGCCCCACTTATTTCGACCTCGAACCGAAAACCTATCAGCAGGAGATGCTCAATCAGTTGCAGATCGAGCGGGACCACGGGCGCCGGCGCAACCTGGTAGTGGCGGCCACGGGCACCGGCAAGACTGTGGTGGCTGCGTTCGATTACAAACGTACCTGCACAAAGGCTGGAGGCTTGCCTCGGCTGTTGTTCGTGGCGCACCGGGAAGAGATCCTTAAACAGGCATTGCGCACCTGGAGGGAGGTCCTGCGGGATCACAGCTTTGGTGAAATATTGGCCGGTGGCCGCGAGCCCGAGCAGTTCGACCACATCTTTGCCACCATCGACAGCGTGACTGCCAGGAATATAGTGGACCGGTTTGGTCCCGAGCACTGGCACACGGTGATCGTGGACGAATGCCACCGCCTGGCGGCGCAGCGATTTCACGACTTTGTCAGCGCAGTCAAGCCCAATATCCTGTTGGGCCTGACTGCGACCCCGGAGCGCAGTGACGGCCAGCCGATTCTGCACTATTTTGATAATCGGCCCGACGGCTCACCGGCGGTGGAGCTGCGGCTCTGGCACGCCCTGGATCTGCAACTGCTCTGTCCCTTTGAGTATTACGCCTGTGACGACGACACGGACTTTTCCACTGTGCCGTGGAATCAGCCCGGGGAACTGGCGGCTATCGACAATCTGATTACCGGCAATGACGTGCGTGCACGGCTGGTGCTGAATGAATGGCGTCGTCTGGCCGGTGACCCGGCGCGGGGCCGAACCCTGGTGTTCTGCGTTTCCGTGGCCCATGCGCAATACATGACGGACAGGCTCAACGCTTCCGGCATCAAGGCCGTCTGTGTGGTCGGCGCCACGGCGCCGGATGAGCGGCGGCGTGCACCGGAGCTTCTTGCGCGGGGCGAAGTTTCCGCCATCGTGACCTGCGATCTGTACAACGAGGGTGTTGACCTACCGCTGGTGGACACCCTGTTACTGTTGCGCCCTACCCAGAGCCCCGTGCTGTTCCAGCAGCAGATTGGCAGGGGCTTGCGGCTGGCCCACGGCAAGGAAAGCTGTCTGATCCTGGATTTTGTGGGGCGGCACCGTCAGGAATTCCGGTTCGATCAACTGCTTTCCTCCCTCACCGGTTTGCCTCGTGGGGAACTGATTGACGCGGTGGAAAAAGGCTTTGGCTCCCTCCCCCCAGGCTGCCACCTGCATCTGCAACGCAAAACGCGTGAACAGGTGCTAGACAGCCTGAGAAGGCTGGTGCAGCAAAACTGGAGACGCCTGCGCACCGAATTGCAGACCTATGCTGCCTTGCGTGGCCGAAACAATATCCGTCTGGTCGATTTCCTGCGGGAGCAAGCCATCGAACTGGAAGATATTTATCGCCGAAGTGGCCGCTCCGGCTGGACCCATCTCAAGCGTGATGCCGGGTTGCTGAACCAGGATACGGGTGCTGAGGAAGCCTATTTCGGGCGTCGTTTCTCCGATCTGCTGCATTTTGATGATCCCGAGCGCATCGATCTGCTGCTCAAGGTGGGAGAGAGCAAGGCAGGCTATCCACCCGGTAGCGATCGGGAGCGCCTACTGATGCAGATGCTCGCCTACCAGATCGATGCCCAGCAGCATCAGTCTGGCACCGGCGAGGCTTTTCTGCATCGGCTGCATGCCTATCCGGAG
>NZ_AGBG01000019.1:0-59854 GCF_000225005.1 Ectothiorhodospira sp. PHS-1
GAATGAATAATATCCTGGACAGCATGTCTGCCGAAGAGCTCTATGTGCTGGCCCGTCAGCGGGAGGAGCAGGAGAAGGAGCGTGAAGCCAAGGCCCGGCGCGAACAGCTGGAAGCCCTGCAGGTCCGGCGCAAGGAAGTGGTGGCCCGCCAGGCCGCCGAGCTGGCCGCCATCGACAAGGAAATCAAGGCCCTGGGCGGTCGTACCGCGTCACGCCGCAAGGCTTCCGCCAAGGGCGGTGCAGGCGCCGGCAACGGCAATGCCAATCTCAGTCGCATGGTGGTTGAGATCATCAATGAGCAGGGTGAGATGAGCACCAAGGAATTGAAGAGTCGACTGGCTTCCCAGGGCGTCGAAACCCGTAACATCAGCCAGACCCTGGCTTACCTCAAGCGCAACGGCCGCCTGCGCAACACCGGACGGGGAATCTACGCCGCCGCCTGAGGCCCGGCACTGTCGGGCACCCGGTCACGGGTGCCCGCAAGGGCCTTCCCAGGGCTTGAGATCGCCGTCGGCGCATTTTTTTTGCCCTTCACGGGAGGTATTTCGGATCAGCCCTGATTTCGGCAACGATTTGATGCAATGGAAAAAATCCCATTTTCTCCAAGGGGCTTTTCCGGCTCGGGCGGGGTTGGGCATGCATAACGCTATAGCATGTGAGCCACTAAGCGGATAGACTGGCTCCTGTGTGGTGGTGCAGGTTGTCCGTTTAACGTCGGCACGGGAACCGCTGCATGGAGCTGTAGTTAACTTGAAAGATCAGATTGAGGTTTAGTCAATGTCTACCGGTACTGTTAAGTGGTTCAATGAAACGAAGGGTTTTGGCTTTATCGCCCCTGCAGACGGTGGTGCCGACGTGTTCGTGCATTACTCTGCCATCAACTCCGATGGCTTCAAGACCCTGGCTGAAGGCCAGAAGGTCAACTACCAGGTTCAGCAGGGTCCCAAGGGCCTGCAGGCCGTCAATGTGACCATCGACGCCTAAGTTCTGTCCCTGCTAGAGCTGGGATCCTTGCATGAGGGTCCCAGCTCTTTTTTTTTAGCCCGTTCGCTCTGGCTGTCCTCTTGATTGGTACCGGCAATCATCCAATGACACGCCTCTGACTTTCGTCGGGCAGGGCCGTTCTTCCCATGCCTTAGAACATCTCTCCCCGCGAAGTACCAAGGGCGCCTCCCTGCGCCCTTGGTGTCCATCATTCAGTGATCGTTGGCGGCACCGGGGCCATGGGCATGGCCGTGGTCCAGCTCTTCCGGGGTGGCGTCCCGTACCTCATGGATCTTCACCTGGAAGTTCAGGGTGACGCCGGCCAGTGGATGATTGGCATCGATGACCACGTCGTCCCCGTCGATGGCGGTGATGGTGACCACCTGCATGCCGCCATTGTCACCGCCGGCATGGAACTGCATCCCCACCTCCAGCTCATCCACCCCCTGGAACTGACTGCGGTTGAGGGTGTGAACAAGGCTGTCGTCCCGCTCTCCGTAGGCCTGTTCGGGGGCCACTTTCACTTCCAGTTCATCACCGGCCTGCTTTCCTTCCAAGGCCTTTTCCAGCCCGGGAATGATGTTGCTGGCACCGTGGAGATAGGCGAAGGGCGCCTGTTCAGATGACTGGTCGATCACGCGGCCCTCTTCGTCGGTAAGCGTGTACGCGATGCTGACTACCTTGTTGCTGCCGATCTGCATGAGGCCGATCCTCTGACTCTTTATGAATGAACCGCCAGTCTAACGCGCCTGGCATGTATAGATCACCCGCGGAACACGCGCACTGGGTCAATCCAGGTGCAATTGTCCCGACTCCACCCGCATGGCGCGTTCTCCCTGCAACCATTGCTGCAGGGTCCTGCCCGCCAGGCGGGCGCGCCAGCCCTTGAGCAGGGCGCAGTCGACATTGCCGGCGACCAGGCTTTCCACATCCTTGCGGGTGGCAATGGCCGCCGGGCTGATATCGTTCTGCTGGGCCTGATGGCGCAGCAGTCCCATGGCCACGTCCGCCAAGGCCTCCTGGGTCGGTGACAGCTGGACCCGGGGCGGCAATACGGGCCATGCCTCTTGCGGGCAGGAAAGGCCCGTGCGTACCAGATCCAGCAGGGTCTGGCCGTGCCGGCGCAGAGTCTGTTCCTGCAGTCCCCGGATGCGTTCCAGATCTGCCGGGGTGGAGGGCTTGCGGCGAGCCAGATCCAGGATCACTTCGTCCTGCAGCAGCCAGCGGCGAGGCCGGTCTGCCCGCATGGCCTCCTGCTCGCGCCAGCGGGCCAGTTCCCGGGCGATTGCCAGCTGGATGCCGCGCAGGGTGTTGATGCCCTTCAGGCGGCGCCACATGGCGTCGGGGGCCGGCTCGTAGCCGGTCGGGTCGGCGAGACGTCGAAAATCCTCTTCCAGCCAGGTCAGGCGGCCACTGCGTTCCAGGGCGTCACGGATCAGGGGGTAGGCCTGGGCCAGATAGCGGACGTCATCCGCCGCATAGGTCAGTTGCTCGGGGTCCAGTGGACGACGTGCCCAGTCGGTGCGGGAATGGCCCTTTTCCAGTTCCACCCCCAGCACGGCCTGGATCAGCTTGCCGTAACCGATCTGATCACCATGACCCAGCAGGGAGGCGGCCACCTGGGTATCGAATATCGGCGCGGGCACGGTACCGTCCCGATGGTAGAAGATCTCCAGATCCTGTCCCGCGGCGTGCAGGACCTTGAGCAGATCGGGCCGTCGAAGCAGCCGGTCAAGCGGTGCCAGGTCTTCCAGGGCCAGCGGGTCGATGCAGGCCACCAGGTCGGGAGTGGCGACCTGGATCAGGCAGAGCTGGGGATAGTAGGTCTTTTCGCGGATAAACTCCGTGTCCAGGGCAAGCCAGGCGCAGGATTCCAGATCGCGGCAAAGGGCTTCGAGGGCCTCTGGGGTGTCGATAAAGCGTGCATGGTCCATGGATGGGTCACGGTCTCCTGCCGGAGGCGGGTGTTGGCTCCGGTCTGTGGGTTTGGCCTGGCGGGCCTTCGGGGCAATAGTATACCGTTGACACCACGACCCTCCCTTCGGTTGCACAAGGATCCTGCCCATGTCTTTGTATCGATCGTCGTTCCACGGCCTGCTTCTGATTGCCCTGATCCTGCCCTTGCCGGCTTGGTCCGGACAGCCGTGGCTGGCGCCCCATCTTCAGGATCACCCGCTGGTGGGGCAGCGCTGGTCCCATCATGATTCACTCGGTGATGACGGCGCGGACCTGATCGACGATCTGCGACGGGCGGATTTCCTGCTGCTGGGAGAAGTCCACGGCAATCCGGATCACCACCGCCTGCAGCTGACCCTGGTGGAGGCGATGACGGATCGCAAGCCGGCCCTGGTGTTCGAGATCTTCGACCTGGAGGATCAGCCGGCCATCGATGCCTATCGGGCCGAGGGAGGGCGTGACGCGGATGGGCTGGCGGAGCGGGCCGGGGTGATGGGGCGGCAATGGCCCTGGGACGAGTACCGGGCGCTGGTGCAGCATGCCCTGAACCATGGGCTGCCGATCATCGCCGGGAATCTCTCCGGTAGTGCCGCCCTGGCGGTAGCCCGCGAGGGCTTCCAGGTGCTGGATGAGGCCCTGGCGGATCTGGGGTTGGATGCGCCTCTGCCCGATGAGGCCCTGTCGACCCTGACCCGACGCATCCTGGATGCACACTGTGGTTATCTGCCCGAGACCCGGGCGGCGGGCATGGTCAACGCCCAGCGCGCCCGGGATGCCTACATGGCCCGGCGCATGGCGGCCGTGGCGGGGCGGCCGGCCATTCTCATTGCCGGCAGTGGTCATGTCCGGCTGGACCATGGGGTGCCCCTCTATCTGCATCGGCAGGCCCCGGAGCGGACGGTGCTGAGTCTTGCCTTTGTGGAGGTGAGGGAAGAGGCGGCGTCGATGGCCGACTATGCCTCCGCCACGCCCCAGGTCCATCACTGGGTCTGGTTCACGCCGAGGCTGCGCATCACCGATCCCTGTGATGACTTTCGTGAACAACTGGAGCGGATGCGGTCGGGTTGACCCGGGGCACTCAGGCCAGGCTCAGGCACCAGCGGCGACGTATCCGTCGCAGGAGCACGAAAATCAGCGGCCACAGCAGGATGCTGGCGGCCAGCGGGGCCCAGTACAGCCAGGTGCCCGGCGCATGTCCGGTGATGCCGTAGACCCATAGCACCATCAGCTTGAACAGGGCCAGCAGGGCGCCGACGGTGATGGCCTGCTGCCACAGGGGGTAGACCCGGATTCGCTGATGCAGGCGGATGCTGATCCAGGCGATCAGCGCCATGGCCAAGGCGTGCTGACCCAGCAGAGCGCCCTTGGTCACGTCCAGCAGCAGGCCGAGGAGCCAGGCGGTACCCACGCCCACCCGTCGCGGCAGAGCCATGTTCCAGTAGATGACCGTCATGGCCACCCATTCCGGACGCCAGTGGATGGCCCAGTCCGGCAGCGGCAGGATGGTCAGCACAAAGGCTGCAAGGAGGGTCAGGGGGATGACCAACAGCAGGCCGCGGACTTTATCCATGGTCCTCCTCCGTGGCTGCCGGGGTGTCCGTGTCAGCGGGCGAGGTCGTCCCGCTCCGGCGCTCCCCGTCGGCGGGCCACAGCAGCAGCACCTCCCGGGAGCGGTCCAGTCTGGCCATCGGCCTCGCCTCCACCACGGCGAAGGGTTCGCCGGAAGGGCGTTCGACCCGGACGACCCGCGCCACCGGATAGTCGGCGGGGAAACGTCCGCCCAGCCCCGAGGTGCTGATGATGTCGCCGGGCTCGATGTCCTCGCTGGGGGGGATGAAGCGCAGCGACAGGCGTTCGGGATTGCCGGTGCCGACCGCCAGTGTGCGCAGGCCGGTGCGGTTGACCTGGACGGGCAGGGCGTGGCTGGGATCGGAGATCAGCAGGGCGACACTGTGCAGGGCGTTGACTTCCAGGATCTGCCCCACCACGCCGGCGGCATTGATCAGGGGCTGGCCCGCGTAGACGCCGTGAAAATGCCCCTTGTTGACCAGAACCTGCTGTCGGAAGGGGTCCAGATCCACGGACAGCAGTTCCGCGATCACCACTTCCTCCCGCAGGCGCGTGGAAGTGTCGAGCAGTTCCCGTAGCCGGGCATTCTCCGTTTCCAGGGCTTCGAAGCGCAGCAGCAGGCTGCGCATCCGGAACTGTTCTTCGCGCAGGGCGCGGTTTTCGGCGATCAGGGTCTGGTGGGTGGAGAACTGTTCCCGTATCCAGTCACCGGCCCGCACCGGCAGGTCTGCCAGATACTGCACGGGATACACCAGCAGGGCGAGGGTGGTCCTGGCCTGCTGCAGGTGGTCGTGGCGATGATCCAGGGTCATGATCACCAGGGACAGGATCACACACAGTGCCAGCCGAAAAGCGGGAGACGGCCCCAGGTTGAAGAGCGGCTGTTTGATAGCAGGCCCTCCTGCGGCAATGAATCCATGGGGTGCGACGGGACGGACCCGTCAGGGTCCGCCGGGTGAAGGGGGAGTGGCGGCGCCGGGTGTCGGGACTATTCGATGGACAGGAAATCGGCACCGTGTTCGTCCAGCATCTCCAGCACCTTGCCGCCGCCGCGGGCGACACAGGTGAGCGGGTCGTCGGCCACCACCACGGGGATGCCGGTCTCCTCCATCAGCAGGCGGTCCAGATCCCGCAGCAGGGCGCCGCCGCCGGTGAGCACGATGCCCCTTTCCGCCACGTCGGAACCCAGTTCCGGCGGGGTCTGTTCCAGGGCCGTGCGCACGGCACTGACGATGCCGTGCAGGGGTTCCTGCAGGGATTCGAGGATCTCGTTGCTGTTGAGGGTGAATGCCCGGGGCACGCCCTCGGCCAGGTTGCGGCCCTTGACCTCGATTTCCAGCAGTTCCTTGCCCGGGTAGGCGGAGCCGATCTCGTGCTTGATGCGCTCGGCGGTGGCCTCGCCGATGAGGATGCCGTAGTTGCGACGCACATAGGAAATGATGGCGTCATCGAAGGTGTCCCCGCCGATGCGCACGGAGGCGGAATAGACAATGCCGTTGAGGGACAGCACGGCCACTTCGGAGGTCCCGCCGCCGATGTCCAGCACCATGGCGCCGCGAGCCTCGTCCACCGGGATGCCCGCGCCCACGGCGGCGGCCATGGGTTCTTCCATCAGGTAGACCTTGCGGGCACCGGCGCCGGCGGCGGACTCGCGGATGGCGCGTCGCTCCACCTGGGTGGCGCCGCAGGGCACGCACACCAGTACGCGGGGGCTGGGCCGGAACAGATGGTTGCTGTGCACCTTGCGGATGAAGTGCTGCAGCATCTTCTCGGTGGTGGTGAAGTCGGCGATGACGCCGTCCTTCATCGGGCGGATGGCCTGGATGTTCTCCGGCGTCCGACCGATCATCTTCTTGGCGGACGAGCCCACTGCCTCGATGGAGCGGGGGCCGCCGGGACCACGGTCCTGACGGATGGCCACGACGGATGGCTCATTGAGCACGATACCCTTGCCGCGCATGTAGATCAGCGTGTTGGCGGTACCAAGATCAATGGAGATGTCGTTGGAAAGGAGACCGAGTATGCGGCTGAGCATGATGGTTTTTGGGCGTCGCCTGCGAAAGGCGCTACTCTAGCAACCGGGGGAGGCTTTGGGCAAGGCATGGACTATGCTACTTTAATCGGCTTCACAATGAATATCGGACACATTCCGGAGCGCGCCATGTCCCTGTCACAAGAACAGGTCAAGAAGATCGCCCACCTGGCACGTCTGAACGTGCGGGAAGAGGACCTGGACACCTACGCCCGCACCCTGTCGGACATCCTTGACTTCGTGGAGCAGATGGAAGGCGTGGATACCGAGGGCGTGGAGCCGATGGCCCATCCCCTGGAACTGTCCCAGCGCCTGCGTGCCGACGCGCCCACCGAGCCGGACCGGCGGGCCCATTTCCAGCGTATCGCCCCGGCGGTGGAGGACGGCCTCTACCTGGTACCCAGGGTCATAGAATGATCAGGGACGGTCGCCCGCCGCGGCCAGCCTGACCTGCACAACGGCCTTCAAACACGGAATTTCCCATGCACGACAAGACCCTCGCTGAACTTGCCGCCGCCCTCGGGGACGGCGAAGTGTCCAGTGTTGAACTCACCGAGCACTTTCTGCGGCGCATCGAATCCCTGGACAATCGTCTCAACAGCCTGATCACCGTCACCGCGGAGCAGGCCCTTGAGACGGCCCGGGCCGCCGACGCCGCCCGCGCCAGAGGCGAGGCCGGGCCGCTGACCGGCGTGCCCATCGTTCACAAGGACATCTTCTGCACCGAAGGCGTACGCACCTCCTGCGCCTCCCGCATGCTGGACAACTTCATCTCCCCCTACGATGCGGGGGTGGTGGAGCGCTTCAAGGCCGTCGGCTGCCCGGTGCTGGGCAAGACCAATATGGACGAGTTCGCCATGGGGTCTTCCAACGAGACCAGTGACTATGGTCCGGTGAACAATCCCTGGGACACCCAGCGGGTGCCCGGTGGCTCCTCCGGGGGTTCCGCCGCCGCGGTGGCGGCCCGCCTCGCCCCGGGGGCGACGGGGACCGATACCGGCGGCTCCATCCGCCAGCCGGCGGCCCTGACCGGTATTACCGGCCTCAAGCCCACCTACGGACGGGTCTCCCGCTGGGGCATGATCGCCTTTGCCTCCAGTCTGGACCAGGGCGGCCCCATGGCCCGTACCGCCGAGGATTGCGGCCTGATGCTCAACGTCATGGCCGGTTTCGACGAGCGGGATTCCACCAGCCTGGAGCGCCCGGCTGAAGACTTCAATGCCCGCCTCAATACCACCCTCAAGGGCCTGAGGATCGGCCTGCCGCGGGAGTTCTTCGGCGAGGGCATGGATCCGGGCGTGGCCCGGGTGATCGATGAGGCCATTGATTTCTACAAGAAGCTGGGGGCCGAGTTCGTCGAGGTGGCGTTGCCCCATTCCGGTCTGTCGGTGCCGGTTTACTATGTGGTGGCGCCGGCGGAGTGTTCCTCCAACCTGGCGCGTTTTGACGGCGTTCGCTACGGTTACCGCTGCGAGGACCCCAAGGACCTGATGGACCTCTACATGCGCTCCCGGGGGGAAGGCTTCGGACCCGAGGTGCAGCGCCGCATCATGGTGGGTACCTATGCCCTTTCGGCCGGGTATTTTGATGCCTATTACCTCAAGGCCCAGAAGATCCGCCGCCTGATCGCCGACGATTTTCGCCAGGCCTTCGAGCAGGTGGATGTGATCCTGGCGCCCACCACCCCGACCACGGCCTTCCGTCTGGGCGAGAAGACCGCCGACCCGGTGACCATGTATCTGTCGGACGTCTACACCATCGCGGTCAATCTGGCCGGGCTGCCGGCCATGTCCCTACCCGCCGGTTTTTCGGAGGGACTGCCCGTGGGCATGCAGCTGATCGGCAACTATTTCGACGAGGCTCGCCTGCTGGGAGTGGCCCACCAGTACCAGTTGGGCACCGAATGGCATCAGATGGCCCCCGCGGGCTTTGAATAACTGTTTAGACCTGGGGTCTGATAATGATGGAATGGGAAACGGTCATCGGGCTGGAAATCCACGCCCAGCTGTCCACGAAATCCAAGATCTTTTCCGGCGCCTCCACCGCCTACGGCGCCGAGCCCAACACCCAGGCCTGCGCGGTGGACCTGGGGCTGCCCGGCGTGCTGCCGGTGCTGAACCGGGAAGCGGTGCGCATGGCCGTCAAGTTCGGCCTGGCCATCGGTGCGCCCATTGCGCCCCGCTCGATCTTCGCCCGCAAGAATTACTTCTATCCGGACCTGCCCAAGGGGTATCAGATCTCCCAGTATGAGCTGCCCGTGGTGGGGCGTGGGCAGGTGGAAATCGAGCTGGAAGACGGCGAGACCCGTACCATCGGTGTCACCCGGGCTCACCTGGAAGAAGACGCGGGCAAGAGTCTGCACGAGGATTACCACGGCATGACCGGGGTGGACCTGAACCGTGCCGGCACCCCCTTGCTGGAGATCGTCTCCGAGCCGGACATGCGCTCCGCCCGCGAAGCGGTGGCCTACATGAAGAAGATCCACGCCCTGGTGCGTTATCTGGAGATCTGTGACGGCAACATGCAGGAAGGCTCCTTCCGTTGCGACGCCAATGTGTCCGTGCGCCGCAAGGGTACCGAGAAGTTCGGCACCCGGACCGAGATCAAGAACCTCAACTCCTTCCGGTTCCTGGAACGGGCCATTCACTTCGAGGTGGAGCGTCAGATCGACATCCTGGAAGGCGGTGGCGCGGTGGTGCAGGAGACTCGCCTGTTCGACCCGGACAAGGGGGAAACCCGCTCCATGCGTTCCAAGGAAGAGGCCAACGACTATCGCTATTTCCCGGATCCCGATCTGTTGCCCCTGGACATCGAGCCCGCCTTCATCGAACAGGTCCGGGGTTCCCTGCCGGAGCTACCGGACGAGAAGAAGCACCGTTTCATGAGCGATCACGGCCTGTCCTCCTATGATGCCGGCGTACTTACCGCCAGCCGGGAAATGGCTGAATACTTCGAACAGGTAGCGGTCGCCGTGGAAGGTCAGGCCAAGCTGGCGGCCAACTGGGTGATGGGGGAGCTGACCGGCGCCCTCAACCGGGAAGGCCGGGAGATCACCGATAGCCCCGTCTCCGCCGAGGCCCTGGGAGGACTACTGCGACGCATCCAGGACAACACCATCTCCGGCAAGATCGCCAAGGAGGTCTTCGAGGCCATGTGGGCCGGTGAAGGCGATGCGGATCAGGTGATCGAGCGCAAGGGGCTCAAGCAGATCACCGATACCGGTGCCATCGAGCAGGTGATCGATCAGGTGATTGCCGACAATCCCTCCCAGCTGGAGCAGTACCGCAGCGGCAAGGACAAGCTGTTCGGCTTCTTTGTCGGTCAGGTGATGAAGCGCACCGGCGGCAAGGCCAACCCCGCGCAGGTGAACGATCTGCTCAAGCAGAAGCTGTCCTGACACTGCTCAGGCCCCTCTCCCCAAGGGGGAGGGGCCGGGGCGAGGGCAAGCCAGGGCTGCCCCTCACCCACCCCCGCTGCAGACGGTGCAGTCGGGGTCTTTTTTTACCCGGATACTGCGCCATTCCATTGCCAGGGCATCCAGCAGCAGCAGACGTCCCCGAACCGTGGGCAGGCCCAGCAGCAGCTTCAGGGCCTCGGTGGCCTGCAGCGACCCCATCACCCCCGGTAGACTGGCCAGAACCCCGTTGCGGCTGCAGGTCTCAGCGGTTTCATCGCCTTCCCCATAGAGACACTGGTAGCAAGGGCTGTCCGCCACCCGGGGCTCGAATACCGACAGCTGCCCCTCCAGCCGGATCACCGCCGCCGATACCAGGGGGGTGCCCGTGGCCACGCAGGCCCGGTTGACCGCAAAGCGGGTGGCGAAGTTGTCGGAACAGTCCAGCACCACGTCCACATCGGCCATGGCCTGGGCCAGGGCGTCCCCTGTCAGGGCCTGGTCGATGCAGGTTACCCGCACGAGGGGATTGATCCCGGCAATGGATTCCTCGGCCGAGTCCACTTTGGGCCGACCGATGCGGTCGGTACGATGGATGATCTGGCGCTGCAGGTTGGACAGATCCACCCGGTCGAAGTCCACCAGGGTGAGCCGGCCCACGCCGGCGGCGGCCAGGTACAGGGCCACGGGACTGCCCAGCCCCCCCAGGCCGATGATCAGGGCATGGGATTGCCCCAGCCGTTCCTGACCCTCGTAGCCCACCTGGGGCAACAGGATCTGGCGACTGTAGCGCAGCAGGATCGAGTCATCCATGACCGGCGGGTTCCCGGGCGCCGGCGTCCAGGCCATAGGCGGCTGCCTGCTGGTCCGCATGGTAGGAGGAGCGCACCATGGGGCCGCTGGCCACCTGAGAGAAGCCCAGCCCGTAGGCCACCTGGGCCAGACGCTCGAATTCCTCCGGGGTGACGAACCGGCTCACCGGCAGATGGTGCCGGGAAGGTTGCAGGTACTGGCCCAGGGTCAGCATCTCGCAGTCATGGTCCCTAAGGTCCCTGAGCGCGGCTTCCACTTCCGCCGACGTTTCACCCAGCCCCAGCATGAGTCCGGACTTGGTGGGGATGTCCGGGTGTCGGGCCTTGAAGGCCTTGAGCAGGGCCAGGGACCAGGCATAGTCGGCGCCGGGACGGGCCTGCCGATACAGTCGTGGAACGGTCTCCATGTTGTGGTTGAAGACGTCCGGCGGGGCCTGATCCAGGATCTCCAGGGCGATCTCCATACGACCGCGAAAGTCCGGCACCAGGATCTCGATGCGGATCTCGGGGCACAGGGCGCGGGTCTCGCGGATGCAGTCGACGAAATGGGCGGCGCCGCCGTCCCGCAGGTCGTCCCGGTCCACAGAGGTGATGACCACGTAGCGCAGACCCATGGCCTGCACCGTGCGGGCCAGGTTCACAGGTTCTTCCGGATCCAGGGGGTTGGGGCGGCCGTGTGCCACATCGCAAAAAGGGCAGCGCCGGGTGCAGATGTCACCCATGATGATGAAAGTGGCGGTGCCGTGGCCGAAACACTCCCCCAGGTTGGGGCAGGCCGCTTCCTCGCAGACGGTATGCAGGTGGCTGTCCCGCAGCACCCGCTTGAGGCGTTGAACCTCCGGGCTGCCCTGGGCCCTGGCGCGAATCCACGGCGGCTTGCGCTGGACTTGCACGGTGGGGGCCACCTTGACCGGGATGCGGGCCACCTTGTCGGCGGCGCGCAGCTTTTCACCCTGAACCGGGCGCTGGGGGATATGGCTCATGAGATGTCCTGTAGGGCTGGGATGGGCGCGCGACGGACAATGGGGCCTCAGGCCGCGCTGACGCCCTTGAGAAGGTCCATGACCTCGCGGATTTCTTCCTCGGCCTCACTGATGATGTTGATCTTCAACTCGTCGTCGGGCTCGGGAAGCCCCAGCTTTTCGTAGGCGGGTACCTGGTGATAACTCAGCGTATGGGCGTCGTTGCGGTCATGGGTCCGGCGGTAGAGGTCGGCGACCAGCACCACATCGCAGTAATCCGGGGCACGGTGGCCGTTGCGGTCCAGATCGCCACACTCCCGCACCACCTGGCAGATGTCCGGTCCGAGGCCCCAGTAATTGATCACCAGTTCCCCCACCACCGGATGCAGGCGAGCGAGGATGCTGTCCATCTCGGTTTCCGGGATGTCGCTGTAACGACGCCCGATATGATCCAGCAGGGGGACCATGCCGACCTGATAGAGCAGGCCGGCAAGCATGGCATGCTCCGGATCGAAGCGTTGACTGTGACGGGCCAGGATATAACTCAGGGCAGAGACATGCACGCTGCGGTTCCACAATTCCCGCATGCGCTTTTTCAAGGTGGGTACGTTCGTGTTGAAGACCTGCTTCATGGCGATGCTGATCACCAACTGCCGGGTGACGTCAAAACCCAATCTGACGATGGCGTCCCGTACGCTACTGACCGGGCTTGCCCCGCCGTAGAGCGCGCTGTTGGCGGCTTTCACCATGCCGCCGGTGACGGCCAGATCCATCTGGATGATCCGCGACAGCCGGTAGGCATCCGCATCGGGAGCGCTGATCGCGCCCTGAATCTTGACGGCCACCTCCGGCATGGCTGGCAGATCCAGGTGCCCGGTGACGATATGCTGGTAGATCCTGGCGAAAAGGGCGCTCTCGGTGGGGCTGAGGAGGGTTTCTTCCACCTCGAAGTTTGCGTCCCGTTGCTGTTGGTTAAGGGATTCGTACATGTTGCGATCAATGTACAGGATCTGCGCCGGGGTGGCGCACACGGCAAACTCCTGCAGGTTTTTCCCGCTGAACAGGGGGTGATGCGCCCTCGGGCTGCCAGCCTCGATCACCATCGGCTTGTCATTGGCCACGAAGGTGATGCGTCCCGCCAGGACATAAAGCATCCAGCGGTTCTCTTCCGCGGCCGTGATCCGGGTGCCTGGTTTGAGGGTTCTCACGGTGGCCTTGCTGGCCAGACTGCCTCGGGACTGTTCGCCCAGTTCCTGCAGTGGCTGCAGGCCGGTCAGTGTATCTGCGGAGATGCTGTCAGCCATGGAGTATGTTCCTGAGGGCGGCGATTTCCTGTTCGGTCTCCTTGAGCAATCCCAGGCTCATGTCATCGTCGAGCGGACCCAGATCCAGTTTTCGGAAGGCGGGAACCTGGTCGAGAGGGGGTAATCCCGCGTCGGTGCCGGCATCCCGTCCGCTGAGCAGCCGTGACACGATTACCAGGTCGCAGTAGTCGCCGGGGTTTGGGTGTTCCCGCTGCCAATTGCCCGCGTGTTCCGCGACGCTTACCAGTTCAGGGTCCATGCCCCAGTAGTTCAGTACCATGACGCCGGTCATGCCGCGCAGCTTGGTGATGGTGTGTTCCAGTTGTTCATCATTGAGATGGATCTCGTGACGGTCCAGATAGTTCAGGATCGGGATGGTGCCGATCTCGTGCATCAGGCCCGCCAGCTGGGCCCGGTCCGGGTCGAAACCCTTGAGGTGTCTGCCCAGCACATAGGCAATCGCGGAGATATCGACGCTGCGGTCCCATAGTTCACGCATGTGTTGGCGGGTTCTGGGAGAACGGGCCTGGAAGGCCTGCCGCATGGCAATGTTGAACGCCAGTTTCTGGGTGGCATTGAAGCCCAGTCGTATGACCGCGTCGCGGATGTTGTTGATGGGTTTGCCAGCCCGGAACAGGGGGCTGTTGGTGGCGTGCATGATGGCGCCCGCCACCACCGGATCGGTCTGGATCACCTGAGTGATCTCGCTGACCCCCACGTCCGGATCCTGGGCCATGCGCTGGATGCGCATGGCCACTTCGGGCATCGGCGGCAACTCCAGGCGGCCATTGAGCGTGGCCTGGTAGAGATCCCGGAAGATGGAGCTCTGGGTCTCGTCCACGTCCACGTCCACCACCTCGACGCCGGCGGTGCGTTCCCGGCTCAGCAGGGCCGTGAAGACCTGCCGGTTGATGCGCAGGAGAATGCAGTCGGTTTCCGCCACGGCAAATTCCCCCTGGTGGCGGTCGGAGAACAGGGGCTGGCAGGCCCGCACCATCCCGCCGCGCACCTCCTCGGGCACGCCGCGGGACACCAGGCTCAAGCGACCGGACAGCAGGTACACCAGGTCCGCCGCGTCATGGCCGGGGCTGAGCTTGTTGCCGGCGCGCAGGACCCCCTTGCGCAGATGGATCCTGAGCTGGTTGCGCCCGGCCTCTGAAAGCTCGTTGACGGGAACGAGATCCTCGAAGCGGGGGGCATCGGTGCTGGCTGCCATGGTGACGTGATTCCTGCTGGCGGATTGGACGCGGACCGGGCCGGTAGCCGCATTCAGCCGGCGGCCGCCAGGGCCTGGTCCAGGTCTACAAGGATATCATCCACGTGTTCGATGCCAATGGAAAGCCTGACCATGTCCTCGGAAACACCGGCCTTTTGCAGCTCTTCCGGCGACAGCTGGCGATGGGTGGTGGTGGCCGGGTGGCAGGCCAGGGTCTTGGTGTCGCCGATGTTCACCAGGCGCACGGCCAGGTTCAGGGCGTCGATGAAGCGGGCACCGGCTTCGCGACCGCCCTTGATGCCGAAGGACAGGATGCTGGCGGCGCGGCCGTCCATGTACTTTTGTGCCAGGGCGTGATCGGGGTGGTCTTCCAGACCGGCAAAGCGCACCCAGCTCACACTTGGGTGATCCTTGAGGAAGCGGGCCACCGTCATGGCATTCTCGCAGTGCCGGTCCATGCGCACCGCCAGGGTCTCGATACCCTGCAGGATCAGGAAGCTGTTGAACGGGGATAGGACGGCACCCATGTTGCGCAGGGGTACGACCCGGGCGCGGCCGATGTAGGCGGCGGCACCGAAGGCCTCGGTGTAGACCACGCCATGGTAGGACCGGTCCGGTTCGCACAGGCGAATGAAGCGGTCCTTGTGCTCCGCCCAGGGGAAGTTGCCCGAATCGACGATGGCCCCGGCCACGGTGGTGCCATGTCCGCCCATGTATTTGGTGAGGGCGTGCACCACGATGTCGGCACCGTGCTCGAAGGGACGGCACAGGTAGGGGGTGGGCACGGTATTGTCCACGATCAGTGGGATGCCATGGGCGTGAGCCATGTCCGCCAGGGCTTGCAGGTCCGCCACGTTACCGGCCGGATTGCCGACGGATTCGCAGAACACCGCCCGGGTGTTGTCGTCGATCAGGGCGCGCATGCCGTCCAGATCGCCGGGGGCGGCGAAGCGAACTTCGATGCCGTAACGGGGCAGGGTGTGGGCGAACAGGTTGTAGGTGCCGCCGTAGAGGGTACTGGTGGTGACGATGTTATGTCCCGCCTCGGCGATGGTCATGATGGCGTAGGTGACGGCGGCCATGCCCGAGGCCAGGGCCAGGGCGCCCACGCCGCCTTCCAGGGCGGCCAGGCGTTTTTCCAGCACGTCCGTGGTGGGGTTCATGATGCGGGTGTAGATGTTGCCCGCCACCTTCAGGTCGAACAGGTCGGCCCCATGCTGGGTGTCGTCGAAGGCATAGGACGTGGTCTGGTAGATGGGCACCGCCACGGCCTTGGTGGTGGGGTCAGGGCTGAAGCCGGCGTGAATGGCCTGGGTCTCGAATTTCATGGGGGGTTCCGTAAGTTTATCGGCGGTCGATGAAAAATCAGGCGTTCGGGTGCTTTTGCGCCCATTCCTCCGGGGTCATGGGGCGAATGGACAGGGCGTGCAGGGCACCGCTGGTGATCTCCCGCCTGACAGTGGCGTTGACCCTCTGTTCCCGCTTGAGGCGGCTGAGTCCGGCGAAGGATTCGCAGATGACCACGGCCTCGAAATGGCCTTCCTGGCCGCTGACGGTGACTTGGGCGTCGGGCAGCCCGGCGGCGATGAGCGCTTGTACCTGTTCTGGGGTCATGATTTGATCAATGGCAATCCGTGGTTCGGGGCTCCTGATCATAACGGATCGGGAGTCGGGAGGTCATGGTGGTCCGCTGCTGTTCAGTGTTTCCCGAGCAGCGCCTTCAACTCCTTGTGCAGTTGTTCCGCCGCCGGCCGGGACTGTTCGAAAATGGTCTCGAAACGGTAGAACTCCAATACCCGCACATTGCTGATCTTTGGGCGGATCAGGATGTCCGGTCGGACCCGCCTGAGTTTTTCTTCCAGGATCGAGAACTGCATGATCTGGAAGGTGTTGAAGCTGTTGTCGAAGTAGGACGGGTTGCCGTTGCCCGCACCGTTGACGCCGCCATTACCGTTGTTCGGCTCCCGTGTACCCAGCACGTCCACGGCGATGGTGATGTCGCAATCCTCCAGCAACAGATCATAGGGCACGGGGTTGGTGAGGCCGCCGTCCACCAGCACCCTGTCGCCCACGGTGACCGGGCTGAACAGCCCGGGCATGGCCATGCTGCCCTGGACGGCGGGCCAGAGATCACCGCTGTCGAAGATCGCCATGCGCCGTTCCCAAAAGTCGGTGGCCACCACCTGCAGGGGGATCTGGAGTTCCTCGAAACGGCTCACGCCGGCGGTATCCTTGAGGAACTTGATGAAGGCGTCCGACTTCATCAGTCCGCCCTTGGCACCGAAGGGTTCCAGGAACTTGATCCAGCGGGTCCATTCCCGGTTCAGCAGGGAGTCGAACCAGGATTCGTCATGGGCCACCGTGAGGGTGTCGATGGCATCATGGATATCCCGGGACGACAGGCCCGCCGCGTAGAGCGCCCCCATGATGGCGCCGATGCTGGAACCGGCGATGCGGTGCGGGACCACGCCCAGTTCCTCCAGCACTTCGAAGATGAGCACATGGGACAGGCCCCGGGCGCCGCCGCTGCCCAGCGCCAGTCCGACCCGGGGTGTCCGGCCCGCGGCGGCCGGACCGGGCAGGCCGGCAAGGGCGGGCACGAGGGCGGCGACCATCAGGGCCTTGAGGGCGCGACGCCGACCGGGATCGAGGGCGGTCATGGGCAAGGTCTCCTTTTCTGTAGAATGCCGTGTTGATCATACCGTGTCCGGAGGCCGCTGCCGAAGCGGGCATGTTGCCGGTCGTCGGCCCGATTGCCTGCCAAGTCCGTGGAGAGACGCATGGCCCTGGAACTCTTGCTGATGCCGCCTGCAAGCCCCCTGCTGCTCGTGCTGACGGGGGTGTTGTTTTGGCGAGCGTGGATGGGGCGGACCCTGGTGGTGCTGGGCCTGCTGTTACTTTATCTGGCCTCGCTGCCGATGGTGTCCCATGCGCTCACCGGTGCCCTTGAAGATCGGGCCCGTGCCGTGCAGGCCGCACCGGATGAGGCCGGTGCCGTCGTCATCCTGGCCGGTGGAAGGCGAGCGGATGCCCCGGAATACGGCGCCGACACGGTGAACCACTTTTCCCTGGAACGGGCCAGGTATGGTGCCTGGGTGCATCGACAGACCGGTCTGCCGATCCTGGTCAGCGGTGGGCGGGTGGGGGGTGAAGAACCCCTGAGCGAGGCAGAGCTGATACAGCAGGTGCTCACCGGGGAATGGGACGTGCCCGTGCGCTGGGTGGAGGATCGAAGCCGTAATACCTGTGAAAACGCCCTGTTCAGTGCCGAACTGCTGCTGGCCGAAGGCATCGGGCACGCTGTCCTGGTCACCCACGCGGTGCATGTGCCCCGGGCGCGCTGGTGCTTCGAGCAGACCGGGTTGACCGTATCCGCCATGCCGACCTATTCCCGCCGTCCGGACCCGCGGTCGACGGAGGGGTTTGACGGACGGGGCCTGATTCCCCAGGCGGCTGCCCTGGAACGCACCCGCTTTGCCCTGCACGAGTATCTGGGCATGGTCTGGTACCGGATCAGGTATCGCTGAGCCTCGGGGAAATGTTCAATCGTCCTCACCCGTCGAGAACTCCCCGGACTGCACCGCGCTGACCAGCCGGTGCACCAGATCCCGCCAGGCCACCTGGCGGGTGAAGCCGACCACCTGGATCCGGGGCAGTCCCGATCCCTGGACGATGAAATACCCTCCCATGGGCGCCGGCGCCACCCCGCTCATCTCGCATACATCCCCGCGCAGGCGGCAGGACAGGCCCAGTTGGCGGTAGGAGAAGGACTCGAAGAAGCGCAGGAAGCCGGTGCCCAGCGCCCCGCCCACGCCGCCGCCCAGACTCACCAGATTATCCACCGCCCGTTGGCTGATGCGGCGCCGGAAATGACCCTCCAGGGGGGTGTGGAGGGCGGCATCGAAACGGACCGGTTCCCAGTTCACCAGCACCAGGTCATGCACGTGGCCCTGCAGTCGCCCCTCGATCCTGCCGAAGGCAAAGGTGCCGGTGATGGCGGCCAGATCCAGGTGGCTGATGTCCAGGTCGCCGGAGAGTACCGGTGCCACGCCGAAGGGGTCTTGCAGGCGCAGGTTGCGCATCATGATCAGGCCGTCGAAGGCATGGATCAGCAGTCGTCCGCCGACGCTCAGTTCGCCCCCCTGGTAGCGCACCCGGGGGATGACCCCGGCCAGGGTGCCGGTGAACAGGGGGCGGTCCACCGCAGCGGCCAGCAGCTCCATGGCAATGGGGGTGATCCGGCCATCGAATTCCATCACCGGGTCATCGGTGGAGAGGGCCTGCGCCCTGAGTGTCTCCACTTCCAGCGCGCCGTCCAGGATCGGAATCCGGGCCGGCTCCAGCAGTCGCAGGCCGTCCTGTTCCAGTTGCAGTCGCAGGCGGGTATTGCCCAGGGGGATGCGATAGACGTGTCCGCCCACAAAGCCCAGGCTGCTGGCGGGTGGGATCTGTGCCGCGCTCCACAGGAAGCGACCGTCCAGGCCGTAGAGGCCCAGGCGTCCCAGTCGGTCGTCCAGGTAGACGTCCACGGCGGTCAGTGCCGCCTGGGACAGCTCGCCCTCCCGGACCTGCAGCCGGGCCGAGACCAGTCCCAGGGTTTCCAGGTCTTCCAGCACCGTGCCGTGGAGAAAGGGTTGGAGAAAGGTTTCGTACAGGACCGGCAGACGCCCCCGGCTCAGGATCAGGTCGGCCTCCCGAAGGGGTGGATCCCGCCGGGTGTCCAGATGCAGTCTGCCCACCACCTGCAGGGCCTCCCCCCAGGTCAGATCCAGCTGCTCCACCCGCAGTTCGCCACGTTGCGGTGAGCCGTTGAAAGTCAGTCCCACCCGGCCGGGGGCCTCGGGCGAGGACTCGGCATAGACCGGGTGGATGTAGCTGCCTCCCTCGGACCAGGTCAGATCCAGCCGGCCCTGCCAGCCACCGGCCTGCTGTCGGGCTTCCATGGCCAGGTCCATGGCCAGGTCTTCTCCCGCCAGGGTGCCGTCGGCGGCGCTGAAGGCGCCGGAGCGCCAGGACAGTCGGGATGAAAGATGCCCCAGGCCGTCGTCACCACCGGTGGCCTGCAGGTGGCCGGATAGGAAGCCCTGCAGCATAAGGTCGTCCAGGGGAATATCTGGTGCGGGCGAGGACAGGGCCGCGAGCAGACCCGGCAACTCCGCCACGGGCAGGGCCTGAAGGGTTGCCGTCGCCTGCCAGTGTCCCGGACCCAGCAAGAGGCGTACTCGAAGCCCGTCCATCCGTTCCAGTTCAAGGGCCAGATCCAGATCCAGCCGACCGTCCAGGCGCAGGGCCATGCGGCCCGTACCGCTGCCATATCCCAATGCCGGGTGTCGCCATGTGACCTGCAATTGCGGGCAATCCAGGGTGATGTTGTCCAGCCCGCCTCCCCGGCACTGCAGCCGGACCTGCCGCAGTGCCCCCAGGGGTTCCGGGAGCCGGAGTCGCTCCACCTGGAGATCCAGGGTGTCCCGCTGCCCCAGGCTCAGGTCCAGGGTGACGCCTGCCATGGACCAGCCGTCACCCTGAATGTCTCCGATGCCCAGGCGCAGACCGTCCAGGGCCAGGGCCGGGCCGGCCAGTCCCGCGGCCAGCAGGATCAGGGTTGAGAGGAGGAGGCGTCGCAAGGTGTTTGAGAGGTCCGCGAGTCCATGTACCGTACCACCAGACCCAGGTGGTAATCCCCCTCGGACAGGGGGATCCGGACCCGGTAGCCCGCGCCCGGCGCCTCCGCCATTGCCTCTCCCGCAAGGCTGAACAGGGCTTCCAGGACCAGTTCGCGGCTGCCCGCCGGGGTCATCACCTCCAGGCGATCTCCCACCGCAAACTTGTTCTTTACCTCGATCTCCGCCAGCCCGGTGTCGGGATCAAAGCCCAGGATCTCTCCCACGAACAGCTGGCGGGCGGATTCCGAGTGTCCCCGTTCATAATTCTGTGCGGTGCGGTCCTTGTTGCGGGTGAGGAAGCCGTCGGTATAGCCCCGGTTGGCCAGCCCCTCCAGGTGATCCAGCAGTCGCGGATCGAAGTCCCGGCCCGCCGCCGCATCGTCGATGGCACGGCGATACACCTGGGTGGCGCGGGCGGCGTAGTAGTGGGATTTGGTCCGGCCCTCGATCTTCAGCGCGTCCACCCCGATCTCCGTCAGTCGCCGCACATGCTCCACCGCCCGCAGGTCCATGGAATTGAGAATGTAGGTGCCGTGCTCATCCTCCTCCACCGGCATGAACTGTCCGGGCCGTTCCCCTTCCTCCAGCAGGAATGCCTCGTTCGCCCGTGGATGACGTCCCCCGGCGGCTTCCTCCATCGGCAGCAGGTCGCCGGTGTCATCGGTCCGGGCGGGGTGCAGGCGGTAGCGCCACCGACAGGAATTGGTGCAGGCTCCCTGATTGGCATCCCGGTGATTGAAGTAGCCCGACAGCAGGCAGCGCCCGGAATAGGCGATGCACATGGCTCCGTGCACCATCACCTCCAGCTCCATGTCCGGGCAGTCCTGACGGATGCGGCTGATCTCCTCCAGGGACAGCTCCCGGGACAGGATCACCCGGGACAGGCCCAGCCCCTGCCAGAAGCGTACCGAGGCCTGGTTCACCGTATTGGCCTGCACCGATAGGTGCACCGGGATCTCCGGCCAGGTTTCAAGGACCATCAGGATCAGGCCCGGGTCCGACATGATCAGCGCATCCGGTGCCAGGGCCACCACCGGGGTCAGATCCTTGAGGAAGGTCTGCACCTTGGTGGGGTGGGCGGCAATATTGGCGGCCAGGAAAAATCGGCGGCCCGCGGCGTGGGTGGCCTCGATCCCGGTCTGCAGTCGTTCCAGGGTGGAAAAGTCGTTGTTGCGCACCCGCAGGGAGTAGCGGGGCAGGCCGGCGTATACCGCATCGGCGCCATAGGCCAGGGCATAGCGCAGGTTCTTCAGGGTGCCGGCGGGGGCGAGGAGTTCGGGGGTTTTCATGGGAGAAATGATACTTCAGTTGCAGCCTTGACGTGGGAGCGACCCCGGTAAACCCTTTATCGGCAGGGGGATTCAGCCTCCCCATGATCCCATGGTGTAGAATCCCGGCATTGCATGATGAATCCCCCGACGAATTCCCCGAGGAAGGTTTGATGTCCCAGGTGTCCCGCTTGCAGGTTGAAACGGCTCTCAAGGAGATCCAGGATCCCTACATGGACAATGACTTGATGTCCACCAAGGCCGTCAAGGATATCCAGGTGGATGGCGACAGGGTCGGCATCCGGCTGACCCTGGGCTATGCCGCCGCCGGCTGGCACGATGCGCTGCGCCGGGCCGTGACCGAGCAGGTGGGGCGCATCCAGGGTGTCGCCACGGTGGATGTACAGGTGGAGACCCGCATCGTCTCCCACGCAGTACAGAAGAATCTCAAACCCCTTCAGGGGATCAAGAACATCATCGCCGTGGCCTCCGGCAAGGGCGGAGTGGGCAAGTCCACCACCGCCGTCAACCTGGCCCTGGCCCTGGCGGGGGAGGGGGCCAGCGTGGGCATCCTGGATGCCGACATCTACGGCCCCAGCCAGCCCCGCATGCTGGGCATCTCCGGCAAGCCGGAGACCCGTGACGGCAAGACCATGGAGCCGATGGAAAACCACGGCATCCAGGCCATGTCCATCGGTTTTCTCATCGATGAGGACACCCCCATGATCTGGCGTGGCCCCATGGTCACCCAGGCCCTGGAGCAGCTGTTGCGGGACACCAACTGGAAGGCGCTGGATTATCTCGTCATCGACCTGCCCCCGGGCACCGGCGACACCCAACTCACCCTGGCCCAGAAGATTCCGGTGAGCGGTGCCGTCATCGTCACCACGCCCCAGGACATCGCCCTGCTGGATGCCCGCAAGGGTCTGAAGATGTTCGAGAAGGTGGACGTGCCGGTGTTGGGGGTGGTGGAGAACATGAGCATCCACATCTGCTCCAACTGCGGTCACGAGGAATACATCTTCGGCCAGGGCGGCGGCGAGCGCATGGCCCGGGACTACGGCGTGGAGTTCCTCGGCGCCCTGCCGCTGGATGTCCATATCCGTGAGCAGGCCGACGGCGGCCGCCCCACCGTGATCGCTCAGCCCGACAGCCGCATCGCCGAGATCTATCGGGAGATCGCCCGCCGCACCGCCGCACGCCTGGCCGCTCAGGCCCGGGACTACAGCGCCAAGTTCCCCAACATCGTCATCCAGTAAAGGCAGGTCGTTTCATGTCGATCAAATCGGACAAGTGGATCCGCCGCATGGCGGCGCAGGGCATGATCGAGCCCTTCGAGCCGGGGCAGGTGCGGTACGCCGGGGAGGAGCGCATCATCTCCTACGGCACCTCCAGCTATGGCTATGACGTGCGCTGCGCCGACGAATTCAAGGTGTTCACCAACATCAACTCCACCATCGTGGACCCCAAGTCCTTCGACGAACGCAGTTTCGTGGACGTCAAATCGGACGTCTGCATCATCCCCCCCAACTCCTTCGCCCTGGCGCGGACGGTGGAGTATTTCCGGATTCCCCGCAATGTGCTGACCATCTGTCTGGGCAAGAGCACCTATGCCCGCTGCTTCCGGGGAGACACCCGAGTGGCTCTGGTCGACGGCTCGGCGCCGACGCTTGAAGACATGGCCCGGCGGTCGGAGGACGGTGAACTGTTCTGGGGTTATAGCATTGGTGAGTATGGTCGTCTGATCGTGACCTTGCTGGAGTCCCCCCGTTTCATCGGACGTGATGCCCTGATGGCGGTGACCCTGGACAATGACGAGGTCATTCATTGCACACCGGATCATGAGTTCCTGCGTCGGGATGGTCGACTCGTTCAAGCCCATGAACTGCGGGACGGTGACTCCCTGATGCCGCTCTATCGGCAGCTGGCGCGGGGTTACGAGGTGGTGTACCAGCCCCTGAACGGACATCTCTATCCCACTCACCGGCTGGCCGATGAGTGGAATCTGCGCAACGGGATCTATCCCGACATGCCGGGCAGCCATCGTCATCATAAGGATTTTGATCGCCGCAACAATATGCCCTGGAATATCGAGCGCATGGCGGCTTCCGAGCATATCAGTCTTCATAACGGCAAGACTTACGGGGAAGAGTTCGACCCGGATGAACACAGCGAGGCCATTCGCCAGGCGCTGGCGCGCCTGCGTCAGGATCCTGCCTGGCTGACGCGATTCAAGGAAGCGCAGCAGCAGCGTGCCAGAGCGTTTTGGGAGGATGAACGTTATGCCTCCGCACGTCAGGCGTTGTTGCGCAAGCATGCCGATAACTGGACGCCAGCCCGTCGTGAGCAGCAGCGCGATGCGATGATCGATTATTTCTCCGATCCGGTCGCCCGGGTCAGGGCGGGCGAGATATCCCATCGTGCCTGGTCACGGGATGAAGGTGTGCGCAGGGCCCGTCAGGCTGAGTTTGCCCGTGGGATTCGTCTTCGCCAGGACATCACGGTCGAGAACGTCCGCGAGGCCCTGGACCGAACGGGCTCCATCCGCGGTGCGGCTCGACTGTTGAATTGCGATCGCTCGGTATTTCGCCGTTTCCCGCAGGAGCTTGCCGCCTTCCGTGGACAGGGCCGAACAGGTACCCACAACCACAAGGTGGCCTCGGTCCGGGAACTGCCCGGCGACCACGATGTGTACTGCCTCTCCGTGCCCGAGGCCGGTAATTTCGCTCTGGATGCCGGCGTATTCGTTCGAAATTGCGGCATCATCGTGAACGTAACCCCCCTGGAGCCGGAGTGGGAGGGGCATGTGACCCTGGAGTTTTCCAATACCACCCCCCTGCCGGCGCGGATCTATGCCAATGAAGGAGTGGCGCAGATGTTGTTCCTGGAGTCCGACGAGGTCTGCGAGACGTCCTACAAGGATCGGGGCGGCAAGTATCAGGGGCAACGGGGCGTGACATTGCCCAAGACCTGAGCGGCCCCGGCCGCGCATGGCGGGGTTGGCCTGCGGCACCGGCCAAGACTGATTCCAGAACATGACAGCGACCGCCAATTCATGTTTAATGGCGGTTTTCCCGGCGAGCCCACGCCGCGGTTTCGGGCGTCGGGTCGCGGCCCCGACCCCGGGCCGCAAGCCAAGAGGTAGCTTGAAGATGCAGCAACAGACGGCCGACCACCACGCAGACCCCGTGGTGGGCTACAGCCTACACAACCGCCGTTACCTGAACGTCACCAACCGTTGCACCCTGCGCTGCGCCTTCTGCCCCAAGTTCAACAAGACCTGGGAGGTGCAGGGATACCCCCTGCGGCTGTATCGGGAACCCACGGTGGAACAGATGCTCGACGCGGTGGGCGATCCGAAGGATTACGAAGCCGTGGTGTTCTGCGGCCTGGGCGAGCCCACCCTGCGCCTGGACGCCGTCCTGAGCGTGGCCCGGCAGCTCAAGGCCCGGGGCGCCCCCGCCATTCGCATCAATACCGACGGTCTGGCCAGTCTGGTCCACGGCCGGGATGTGACCCCGGAGATGGCCGGCTGCATCGATGCACTGTCCGTCTCCCTCAATGCCCAGGATGCCTTCACCTACGAGCGGCATTGCCGGCCCAAACTGCCCGGCGCCTATCCGGCCCTGCTGGACTTCGTGCGTGCCGCCCGTGTCCATGTGCCCGAGGTCACCGTCACTGCCGTCGACGGCCTTGCGGGGGTGGATATCACCGCCTGCGAAGCCATGGCCCGGGAACTGGGGGTGGGGTTTCGTCGTCGGGTTCTGGACCAGGTGGGCTGACGATGTCCACCCTCACCGACCGCGTCAACACCCTGGGCAGCCACCTGCGGGCACGGTACGGCCAGCGGGTGCACAAGCTCACCGTGAGCGCCGGATTCATCTGCCCCAACATGGACGGCACCAAGGGCCGCGGCGGTTGCAGCTTCTGCAACAACGCCAGTTTTGCCCCCCAGGGGCAGGACGGCGGCGCCGTGCGCCGGCAGCTGGACGAGGGCAGGGCCGTGGTGGCCCGGCGCACCGGCGCCCGCCTGCATCTGGCCTATTTTCAGGCCTATACCAACACCTACGCCGAGGTCACCCGTCTCAAGGCCCTCTATGATGCCGCCCTGGAGCAGCCGGGGGTGGTGGGGCTGTCCATCGGTACCCGCCCCGACTGCGTGCCCGACGAAGTGCTGGACCTGCTGGTTTCCTACCAGGAACAGGGCCATACCTTGTGGCTGGAGTTGGGCCTGCAGTCCGCCTTCGACGAGACCCTGGGCCGGGTCAACCGGGGGCACGGCTTTGCCGAATACCAGGACGCCGTCCGGCGTGCCCGCGGTCGGGGTCTGTCCGTGTGCACTCACCTGATCATCGGTCTGCCCGGCGAGACTCCCTGGCATCAGCGGGAAACCCTGGCCCGGGTCTTGAATGAAGGCACCGATGGCCTCAAGCTTCACCCCCTGCATGTGGTCCGGGGCACCCGCCTGTCCCGCCAGTGGCGCGCCGGCGAATACCGGCCCTGGACCCTGAACGAATATGTGAACACGGCGGTGGACATGATCGAGATGACCCCGCCCGAGGTGGTGTTCCATCGCCTGACCGCCACGGCGCGCAAGCCCCTGCTGCTGGCACCGGACTGGTGCGGCAGCAAGTGGACGGTGATCAACGCCATCGAACAGGAGCTGACACGGCGGGGGACCCGGCAGGGTGCGCGTCCCCTGCATTCAGACAGTCACCTTCCAGGAACCCAGGAGAGTTGTTGATGAACCCAGATCGTATGGAGCTGGTCTGTCCGGCGGGCGGCTTCCCGGCGCTCCGGGCAGCCGTGGACAACGGCGCCGATGCCGTTTATCTGAGCCTGCGCGGCGAGACCAATGCCCGTAACTTCCCGGGCCTGAACTTTGACCGCAAGGCCCTGCAGAAGGGCATTGCCTACGCCCGGGGCAAGGGCGTGAAGGTCTACATGGCCCTCAACACCTACCCCCAGCCGGATATCTGGACCGCCGCCACCCAGGCGGTGGATGTGGCCGCCGAGGAGGGCGTGAACGCCGTCATCCTCGCCGACATGGGGCTTTTGCGCTATGCCGCCGATACCCACAAGGATCTCACCCTGCATCTGTCGGTCCAGGGGTCCGCCACCACCGCCGATGCCCTGAACTTCTACCACGAGCGCTACGGCGTGGTACGCGCCGTGCTGCCCCGGGTGCTGTCCATGTCCCAGGTGGCGCAGGTGATCGAGCGGGCCAAGCTGGACATCGAGGTGTTCGGCTTCGGTAGCCTGTGCGTGATGGTGGAGGGCCGCTGCATGCTGTCCTCCTATGCCACCGGCGACTCCCCCAACACCAAGGGGGCCTGCTCACCCGCCCACGCCGTGCGCTGGATCGAGACCGGCCGCGGTCGCGAGGCGCGCCTGAACGGCGTGCTCATCGATACCTTCAAGCCCGGCGAGAGCGCCGGCTACCCGGTCATCTGCAAGGGTCGCTATCAGGTGGGCAGCTGCGATGACACCATCTATGCCATCGAGGAACCCACCAGCCTGAGCACCCTGGATATCCTGGCCGATCTGCTCAAGATCGGCGTCAAGGCCATCAAGCTGGAAGGCCGTCAGCGCAGTCCCGCCTATGTGGGCCAGGCCACGCGCGTCATGCGCCAGGCCCTGGATGCCTGTCACGCCAACCCCGATGCCTACACCCCGCGGCCGGAATGGGCCTCCCAGCTCGCCGGCATGTCCGAAGGACGCACCCAGACCCTGGGTGCCTTGCACAGAGCCTGGCAATGAAACTTTCCCTGGGACCCATTCAGTATTACTGGCCCCGCGAGCGGGTCATGGAATTCTACGCCGCCGTCGAACAGTGGCCGGTGGACATCGTCTACCTGGGCGAGACGGTCTGCTCCAAGCGCCGCGAGCTGCGTGCCGCCGACTGGCTGGAGGTGGCTGATCGCCTGGCCGCTGCCGGCAAGACCGTGGTCATGTCCACCCTGGCCCTGATGGAAGCGGAATCCGAGCGCCTGGCCCTGGAGCGCCTGGTGCAGAACGGTCGCTTCATGATCGAGGCCAACGATGCCACGTCCCTGGGCCTGTCCCTGGGCAAGCCCTTCGTCGCCGGCCCCAACATCAACACCTACAACGCCGGCACCCTGCGTGAGTTGCGGGACATCGGCGCGGTGCGCTGGGTGATGCCGGTGGAGCTGTCCCGGCATATCCTGGAAGCCATGCACAAGGCCCGGCCCGACGGACTGGAAACCGAAGTGCTGGTGTTCGGTCATCTGCCCCTGGCCTTCTCCGCTCGCTGCTTCACCGCCCGCGCCCGCAACCTGCCCAAGGATGACTGCCAACTGGCCTGCCTGGACTATCCGGCGGGGTTGCCCCTGGCCACCCAGGATGGTAGCGGCTTCCTCACCATCAACGGCATCCAGCTCCAGTCCGCCGATCCCAACAACCTGATCGAGGCCATGCCTGACCTGCGGGCCATGGGGATCGACGTGGTGCGCATTTCGCCGGAACCGGAAGGCACCGAGGCGGTGGTCAGGGCCTTCCGCGGTTGCATCGACGGTAGCCTGACCCCGCGTCAGGCCCTGGACGCCATGAAGCCCCTGTTCCCCCGCTTCTGCGACGGCTACTGGGAAGGTGACGCCGGCATGAACTGGCGGGAGAGCGTATCGGCATGACGGTCCGGCCCTGCCGGGTCTGGACCGACGGCATCGCGCCGGGGGCCGAGCAGGTGGCCCGGGACCTTCGCCATCTGGCGGGTTCCGTGGCCGCCGACGAGGCCAGGCTGCGATTCCATCGCTATGAGCCCACCGCCAGCCTGGGCCGTCACGAAGCCGTCTGCCACGGGGTCCGCGGCACCTACTGCGACGAGGCGGGCATTCCCGTGGTGCGCCGGCTCACCGGCGGGGGCGCCCTCTATCTGGCGCCGGGTCAGTGCTGCCTGAGTCTGACCCTGCCCCGTCACTGGCTGGGGGAGGGGGATACCCTCACGGCGCTGATGGCCCGACTCAACCGTGCCCTGGTACGGGCCTTGGTGGGTCTGGGCATTCCCGCCCATACCGCCTTCCCCAACGACCTGGAAGTGTCCGGGCGCAAGCTGGGGGCGGGGTTTCTGGCCATCGAGGCCGGTGCCGTTCTCTATCAGGCGGTGATCCTGGAAAGCCTGGATACGGAAGTCCTGCTCAAGGTGCTGCGGGCGCCGCGGGAAAAGCTCAGCGCCCAGGGCATTCTCAGCGCGCGCCACCGTTTCATCACCCTGGAGGAGCTGCCGGTCAGGGATCTGGACATGGAGACCCTGAAGGTCGCCGTCACCCGCTCCCTGCTTGGGGAGTTGGCGCTGGAGGGCATCATGACCGCGCCCGATCCGGAGAAGGGCGTCTCATCGCCGGACGTGCCCATGGATCCCGCCCTGGACGAGGACTGGCCGGAGAGCGCCGACCGCAGTTGGCAGGCTTTTTTGCCCACCCCCGGCGGTATCCTGCAGCTGCGCCTGTTGCCCGATGAAAGCGGGCGGGTGATCCGGGCGGCCCACTTCTCCGGCGCGGTGCATGTGGCACCGCCGGATCTGTTTCTCTCCCTGGCCGAGACCCTGGCCGGTGCGCCGATGGAGGCGGCGGAAGTGCGCATGATCCGCCGTTTGCGGGCCGAGGACGTTCAGCTTCCCGGGTTGGGTCCCGACGAATTGTGCCGACTGCTGCGCCTGACCCTGGGGCGTCGGGCCGAGCAGGGGCTGGGCCTGGATGTCCGACAGGCCAACCGGCTCATGGTCCACCGGCCTGAAGGGGTGGAAGGGGTCAGGGACATCCTTGGTCGGGCCTCGGTCATGCTGGTGCCTTACTGTGCCAAGCCCGCCTGGTGCGACTGGCGTCACGAGGATGCCTGCCCTGAATGCGGCGGCTGCGACGTGGGGGAGGCTTATCGTCTGGCCCGGGAGCGGGGCATGAAGGTGGTGACCATCACCCGCTATGAGCACCTGTGTCGGGTGCTGGAGCAGATGCAGGCGGATGGCGAACCCGCCTATGTGGGCATGTGCTGTCGGGATTTCTATCAGAAGCGTATCCATGCCTTTCGCGCCGCCGGCATTCCGGCGGTGCTCATGGACATCACCGGTGCCAACTGCTACGACCTGAACCAGGAAGAGGCCGCCTACGCCGGCGAGTTCACCGCCGAGGCCGAACTGGACATGGGGCTGGTGGAGAAGGTGATGGTGTGGGTGCCGAAGAAGCCGACGGATTGATCACCTCAATCCTTCTCGTCCGGTCCTTCCGCGGGCAGGAACAGCCCCACCAGGTCATTCAGGAACCGTCGCCCCGTCGCGGTCGCCACCAGCCGCGATGGGTCATCTTCCAGCAGTCCCCGGGCCACCGCTTCCGACCTTGCCGGCTCCAGGGCCTCCAGCCCCAGGCCCGTGTGGCGGGTAAAGAGGGTTGACGGTACGCCCTCCACCAGCCGCAGGGCATTGAGCATGAACTCGAATGCCGTTTCCTCCGGGCCAAGCACCCGCTCCCCGTTCAGCGCACGCCCGGCCCGTGCCCCTTCCATGAAGGCCGCCGGCTGGCGGTGACGCCAGCGGCGCAGGATGCGTCCCTCCGCCGGTAACGTGAGCTTGCCATGAGCTCCGGCGCCGATGCCCAGATAATCCCCGAACTGCCAGTAGTTGAGATTATGTCGGCACTGTCGCCCGTTCCCGGCATAGGCTGAGACCTCGTAGTGCGCAAACCCCCGGGATGCCAGGCGGGCCTGCCCCTCGGTCATCATCGCCCACTGGGTGTCCTCGTCGGACAGGGTGGGAGGGGCGGCGGCAAAGGCCGTGTTGGGCTCCAGGGTCAGTTCATACCAGCTCAGGTGCTCAGGCCCCAGATCCATGGCCGTGTCCAGGTCAGCCATGGCCTGGGCCACCGTCTGGCCGGGCAGGCCGAACATCAGGTCCAGGTTCAGGTTTTCGAATCCCGCCGCCCGCGCCGCGGCCACCGCCTCCCGGGCCTCCCGCCCCGTATGGATGCGGCCCAGTGCCTCGAGCAGGGCATCGTCAAAGGTCTGGATCCCCATGGACAGGCGGTTCACCCCCGCCGCCCGGTAGCCCTCGAAACGGGCCTGTTCCACGGTGCCGGGGTTGGCCTCCAGAGTGATTTCCGCATAGGGGCGGCAGATGAGGCGGGCGCGGATCGCCGACAGCAGATGTTCGATGGCCTCGGGGCTCAGCAGGCTGGGGGTGCCGCCGCCGATGAAGACACTGTCGATGCATCGCCCCCAGACCATGGGTAGTTCCGTCTCCAGGTCCGCGATCAGGGCCTCCACATAGGCCTGTTCGGGAATCTTGTCGGCGGCATGGGAATTGAAGTCGCAGTAGGGGCACTTGCGCACACACCAGGGGATGTGCACATACAGGGTCAGGGGCGGTGGCGGTTGGGAAGAGGGCATGGGATTTCAGTTTGCGGTGGCAAAGGTCCGGTCTTCAGTGTGCCGCAGCCGGTTATCTTTTTTGAGCCTCCAGGGAAATGCTGAACAGGCCCCTCGCCATCACTCCCGCGAAGGTGGGCGTCCCGGCAAGTTTCCCACCGTCACTCCCGCGAAAGCGGGAGTCCATGATTTACGGTCTGCGATTTACGGTCTGCGACTGGATTCCCGCTTTCGCGGGAATGACCGGATGCGCAATATCCGGTCGAGGGATGCCCCTTACCTCGACCCGCCCAGGCGCGCAAGCAGGCCGGCGAGCGCCTGACCCCGATGACTGCGCCGGTTCTTTTCCTCGGCGCTGATCTGTGCCGCCGTCAGTCCCAACTCCGGCACCAGGAACACCGGGTCGTAGCCGTGTCCGCCATCTCCCGCCGGTCGCAGGGCCACGGCCCCCTCCCAGGTCCCTTCGCAGAGGATCGGCGAAGGATCCCGGGCATGGCGCAGGAAGGCGATGACGCAGCGAAAGCGGGCGGTGCGCCGATCCTCCGCAACCCCCTTCAGGGCCTCCAGCAGCTTGGTGTTGTTCTGCTCGGCATCGGCGCCGGGGCCGGCGTAACGGGCCGAGTAGATCCCGGGCGCCCCGTCCAGGGCGTCCACCTCGATCCCCGAGTCATCGGCCATGGCCGGCAGGCCGGTCTGTTCGGCGGCATTGCGGGCCTTGAGGATGGCATTTTCCACAAAACTCAGCCCGGTTTCCTCGGCTTCCCTGACCTGGAAGTCGGACTGGGGCAGAATCTCATGGCCGCTGCCGGCCAGCAGATCCGCAAATTCCCTGACTTTGCCGGCATTGCCGGTGGCGAGCACGATTTTCATTCTTGGCTCCGAAACGCGATACGGTGGGAGTGGCCGGTCATCTTTCGCGGCCGAGGGCCGGCTCCCACAGAGGTCCGTGCCCGTGGGAGCCGGCCTGCCGGCCCCCATCCGGTGGACTCAGTTGCCCAGGGCCGCCTGCTGGGCCTGGATGATCTCGGCGATCCCCTTGCGGGCCAGGGCCAGCATGCCGTCCAGTTCCTCGCCCCGGAAGGCATGGCCTTCCGCCGTGCCCTGGATCTCGATGAAGCCGCCGGCTTCGTTCATGACCACATTCATGTCCGTTTCGGCGGCGGAATCCTCCAGGTAGTCCAGGTCCAGCACCGGCACGCCCTTGTAGATGCCCACCGAAACCGCCGCCACACTGCCGAACATCGGGTCTCGCTTGAGCTGCCCCCGGGCCTTGAGAGCGGCAATGGCGTCGCACAGGGCCACGTAGCCGCCGCTGATGGAGGCCGTGCGGGTGCCACCGTCGGCCTGGATGACATCACAGTCCACGGTGATCTGACGCTCGCCCAGCCCTTCCAGATTGACCGCCGCCCGCAGGCTGCGGCCGATCAGGCGCTGGATCTCCAGGGTGCGTCCACCCTGTTTGCCCCGGGCCGCCTCCCGGCCCATGCGCTCATGGGTGGCCCGGGGCAGCATGCCGTATTCGGCCGTCACCCAGCCCCGACCCTTGCCTTTCAGGAACGGTGGCACCCGTTCATCCACGGTGGCGGTACAGATCACCCGGGTATCACCGTACTCTACCAGCACGGACCCTTCCGCATGCCGGGTGAAGCCGCGGGTGAAGCGGATGGGGCGAAGCTGGTCCGGGGCACGGCCGCTGGGTCGCATGGGAAACTCCTGAATCGGGCAAATGGCCGGGGATTATAGCGTTCCAGACTGCCCTGATGTAGGGCGGCTTTCCTGTCCGTGCCGGGGTGGCGGGTGGCGACCTGTTGGTGTGGAAGGGCTGGAAGATCATTTATACTCCCCGAAAAAGGTTTCGCTCAAAATTATGTCCAGGGGGATGTCTTCCGTTGTTCCCGCCGCTGTCCGCGTCCGGAGTTCAGTCGTGCCTCCGTCCCGTCCCCTTCAGGATGTTGTTCTCCCGCTCATCCGGTCGGTGGTTCCAGGTTTTGTCCCGCGGATATGGCGGATACACCCAGGGAAGGTTGCGGACGACATGTGCCAGGATGAGAGCTGACATGGTTTGGTCATTGAAGGGATCCGACGCGATTTCAGGGATGGCCGTGCTGGTGGGTCTGGGGGTCCTGATGGCCGGGGCCTGTCTGCCCGCCGCCGCCGATGAACTGTTCGCCCTGGAGCAGGACTATTTCATGGATCTGCCGGTGGCTCTCACGGCTACCCGCCTGCAGCAGCCCCTGATCGAGGCGCCTGCCTCGGTCACCGTGATTGATCGCCAGTGGCTGGAAAGGAGTCAGGCACGCAGTCTGGCGGAGGTGCTCAGGATGGTACCGGGGTTCCTGGTGGGCGGTGAGAACGGCAACCGTCCGATTGTCACTTACCATGGTCTGGGTGAGCAGTTCGTGCGCCAGTTGCAGGTCCTGGTGGATGGCCGGTCCATCTATACCCCCACCAACGGTGGTGCCCAGTGGGGCAGCCTGGGCTTGAGTCCCGATGATATCGAGCGCATCGAGATCATCCGCGGCCCCAATTCCGCGGCCTACGGTTCCAACGCCTTTTTTGCCATCGTCAACATCCTGACCCGTCACCCGGCCGAAACCCAGGGGCGGCAACTGGTCACCCGCCTGGGTTCCCAGGGCATCCGGGATCTGTGGATACGCCATGGGGGCACCACGCCCCGGGCCGCCTATAGGCTGACCTACCATCACCAGGAAGATGACGGCTTTCGCGGCAAGCAGGATCAGCGCCGGCTGGATGCCGTGGATACACGCCTCGACTGGACGCTTTTGCCGGGCGTCACCCTGACCAGCCATCTGGGGGCTACCCAGGGGCAGAAGGGAGCCGATGGTGCTGCCAGCCGCATGAATCCCCCTCGCACTTTCGAGCGGCAGACGGAATACGTGCACCTGGAGCTCCACAACAGCCGTGACCCCGACGCCACCTATCGGTTGCAGTACTACTATCAGCATAACGACCTGACCGATGAATACATCGCCCTGGACTTGCAGGGCAACCCTTTCGACACCGATCGCAACTCCCGTTCACGGCGCCATGACCTTGAGGCGGAGTCCCATCTGAAGATCTCTCGCGCCACCCGAATGGTGTGGGGGGTAGGGGCGCGTCTGGACAGCTCCGAATCCCCCTATTTTTTCGACGGCCTGGATTGGGTGCACAACCGGCTTTACCGGGTATTTGCCAACCTGGAGTGGTCGCCCAACTCTCGCTGGCTGCTGAACCTGGGCGGCATGTACGAGCACAACGACATCACTGGCGATGACCTGATGCCCCGGGCGGCCCTGGTCTACATGCCCGACGAGTCCCACAGTTTCCGGCTGGTGGTTTCCAGGGCGATCCGCACCCCGAGCCTGGCTGAAGAGAAGGTGCGCACCGCCGACGGGGCCATTGCCTCCGGCGGCGGTCTGGCGCCCGAGGTGATACGATCCCTGGAGATGGGCCATCATGGCCACTGGGCCGGTGGCCGTCTGGTCACCGACATCAAGCTGTTTCGGAACAAGCTGGAGGATCTGATCCAGATCCCCTACACGGTGCTGTACGGCATCGAGCCGGAGGGAGAATTCGTCAATGCCGGCAGCATGATCCTGCAGGGCGTCGAGACCCAGGTGACATACCGGCCCGGTTCACGGGTGTGGCTGCATGGAGGGCTGTCCCTGTTGTCCAGTCGCGGCAGCGACCGCGAGGCCCGCCTGCAAGTCGAGTCCGTGCCGGCGCACATTGTCAACCTGGCCCTGTCGTTTGCCCCGTCCGAGCCCTGGCTCATGACCGCCGAGTATTACCATTATGACTCGGTCCGGTGGGTCGATGACCCGACCGGTCCCACCACCGATGCCGGTGATGGTTTCCTGGACCTGCATGTGCGTCGTGACCTGGGATCCCGGGCACAGGCGGCCCTTTCCCTGACCGATGTCCTGGCGCGGGGGTACGATACCCGTCCGCAAGGTTCGCTGATCAAGCCGAACCGCCGCAGCACCGAGGCCTATGTCAGCCTCCGGGTGGATTTCTGATATCTCCATGATCAGGAGCTGGACGACATGACTGCAGATGTGGTGATCATCGGCGCCGGACTCTCCGGCCTGGCCTGTGCGCTGACCCTGCATGAACAGGGGCGTGAGACGCTGATCCTGGAGGCCGCCGATGGGGTCGGCGGTCGCATCCGCACCGACTACCAGGAGGGGTATCTGCTGGATCGGGGCTTCCAGGTGCTGCAGACCTGGTATCCGGAGGCGCGGCGCTTTCTGGACTACGAGGCCCTGGAACTCAAGCCCTTCCACACCGGGGCCCTGGTGAGGATCCATGGGCGCACCCACCGGGTGAGCGATGTCTGGCGGCAGCCTTCCAGACTGCCGGAGATGCTCTGGTCGCCGGTGGGTCATTTGCCGGACAAGCTGCATCTTTTGCACCTGCGCCGCCGTTGTCTGCGGGGCGACCTGCGTGAGCTGTATCATCGTCATGAGCGCCATGCCCTGACCCATCTGCGGGAAATGGGGTTTTCCGAACGCATCATCGAACGGTTTTTCAAGCCCTTTTTCAGCGGCGTGTTCTTCGAGCCGGAACTGGAAGTGTCTTCCCGGGCCTTCGAGTTCGTGTTCCGGGCCTTTGCCCTGGGGGATACCGCCTTGCCCGCCCGGGGTATGGAGCAGATCCCACGGCAACTGGCCCAGCGCCTGCCTGTGGGCACGATCCGGCTCGACACCCGGGTGGATCGGATCGAGGGTAACCGGGTCTTTCCGGTCGCCGGCGAGCCATTGCAGGCCCGTCACATCGTCGTGGCCACCGACGGCCCCGAGGCCGCCCGTCTGCTGGGGCTGGAGGCATCGGAGCCGGTGCCTACCCGAGGGACCACCTGCGTTCATTTTGGCGCCGGACAGGCGCCTTTCGAGGGGGCCTACCTGATGCTCAATGGGGAGGGGCATGGCATCGTCAACAGCGTGCTGTGTCCCTCCGAGCTGTCCTCCCATTACGCCCCGGTCGGACGTGCCCTGGTGACCGTGAATGTCCATGGCGCCGAACACGATCCGGACGTTCTGGAGGCGGATATCCGTCGCCAGCTGACGGACTGGTTCGGCGCTGAAGTCAGTCAATGGGAGCGCCTCGCCTGCTATCGACTGCCCCGCGCCCTGCCGGTCCAGGCGCCGCCGGTTCCCTGGCCGGGCGAGGTCCCGCTGCGCCACGGCGAGCACCTGTGGTCCTGCAGCGAACTTGGGGCGGCCCCGTCGATCCAGTGGGCGCTGCACCTGGGGCGTCGCGCCGGCGAGGAAATCGCGACTGCCGGAGACTGACATGGGGTGTGGTCCGGGGGCCGGCATGAATGCGCTACAATCAACCCCACATTCGAGACCGCAAGGACACCCCATGATCCGCAGCATGACCGGATTCGCCCGTTGTGAATCCTCCGGCGATGTCGGCACCCTGGCCTGGGAACTGCGCAGCGTCAATCACCGTTATCTGGACGTGAGCACCCGTCTGCCCGAGGAGCTGCGCTCCCTGGAGGGGCCGGTGCGTGAGCGGGTCACCGCCCGGCTGGGGCGGGGCAAGGTGGAGTGCAGCCTTCGTTTTCGCAAGGCGGACAGCGCCGACAGCACTCTGGAGCTCAACGACGATCTGGCCAAGGAACTCATCACCACCGTGGTCAAGGTGGAGCACTGGATGATGAATGCCGCCCGCATGAGTGCCATGGAGATCCTGCGCTGGCCCGGGGTGGTGCGTCAGTCCGAACCCGACCTGCAGCCGGTGCATGCTGCCGCCCTGAGCCTTCTGGACCAGGCGCTGGAGGCACTGATCGACCATCGTGCCCGGGAAGGCGCCCATATCCATGGCCTGCTGGAAAGCCGCTGCCGGGCCATCGGCGAACAGGTGGCTCAGGTGCGTGCCCGTCGGCCGGAGGTGGTGGCGGCCTTGAGGGAGCGCTTGCGCACCCGTATCGGCGAGCTGGGTGTGGATCTGGAACCCGGACGTCTGGAGCAGGAGCTGGCCCTCCAGGCACAGAAGCTGGACGTGGCCGAGGAGCTGGACCGTCTGGACGGCCATGTGAAGGAGGTCCTGGCCTGTCTGCGGCGGGACGAGCCGGTCGGGCGGCGCCTGGACTTCCTCATGCAGGAGTTCAACCGGGAGACCAATACCCTGGGCTCCAAGGCCAACGACATGGAAACCACCCAGTCCTCGGTGGAGCTGAAAGTGCTGATCGAACAGATGCGGGAGCAGATCCAGAATATCGAATGAGATCCTGTCCTCGCCCACGCCACCCGATGCCGAGCCTTCATCCCCGTGCCGCATTTTCACTTCAACCTCAGCATCTCCCGCGACGACTACCTGCGCTACTACAGCGGCGCGGCCTCGGCGGTGGTGGCCATGTCCCGGGAGGGGCGGACGGTGCGTTTTCCGGCCTCCGCGCTGCGCCCGTTCGTGCTGCACGACGGGGTCCATGGGCACTTTCGGCTCACTGTTGACGACCAGTTCAAACTTCTATCACTGGAGCGCCTCTGACGCGCCTCGTCCCCTTGAAATCCTCCCGGACGGACCTATATCTGCTCACGACAGGGGCTAGCAGCCCAACCCGACGAGCAGTGAACAGGAGGACGTTATCATGTTGACCCGTTATGAACCCTGGAGTCTTCTGAATCAGTTGTCCCGTGAACTCGATCGCCTGCACGGCAGCGGTTACGGCAACGAGGAAACCGCCGCCGCCGCCGACTGGGTGCCGGCCGTGGATATCCGGGAAGAGAAGGACGCCTATGTCCTGCATGCGGATGTCCCCGGCGTGGACCCCAAGGACATTGAAGTGCACATGGAAAACGGTGTGCTCACCATCAGCGGCGAGCGCAAGGCCGAGACCAAGGAAGAGCGGGAGAACTACAAGCGGGTGGAGCGCATCCGCGGTAGCTTCTTCCGTCGCTTCAGCCTGCCGGACACCGCGGATGCCGAGCGTATCTCCGCCCGCAGCGTGAACGGTGTACTGGAAGTCCGCATTCCCAAGCAGGAGAAGGTTCAGCTCCGGCGCATCTCCGTGGAGGGCTGATATCCGGCGACGGTCTTTTCCCGTGACACCCACCTTGCGCCGCGTTCCCACGCGGCGCACTTGCTTTCGGAGTATCCTGACGGGCCATGGAATACAAAGATTACTACAAGGTACTCGGGGTGGAGCGCACCGCCACCCAGGATGAACTCAAGAAGGTCTATCGCCGTCTTGCCCGCAAGTATCATCCGGACGTCAGCAAGGAACCCGATGCCGAGGAGCGGTTCAAGGCGGTGAACGAGGCCTACGAGGTCCTGGGTGACCCGGAAAAGCGCAAGACCTACGATCAACTGGGCAGCCACTGGCGCCCGGGACAGGATTTTCGTCCGCCGCCGGACTTTGACGCCTGGTTCGGAGGGGCGCCCGGCGGACGCGCCGGGGGTTTTTCCGGTGGTTTCCAGGACGATTTCACCCAGAGCGATTTTTCCGAATTCTTCGAGGCCCTGTTCGGTCGGCAGGGTGCCCAGCGCACCCGCGGCCACCGTACCCAGCGGGGCTTCGCCGGCCAGGGCGAGGACAGGACTGCCCGCATCCGCCTGGACCTGGAGCGCGCGGTAAAGGGTGGCTCCGTCTCCGTCCGCGTCGGCGACCGGACCCTGCAGGTGAAGGTTCCTCCCGGTGTGACCGAGGGGCAGCGCATTCGTCTGGCGGGGCAGGGCGCCCCGGGCATCGGCGGCGGTTCGTCAGGGGACCTGTATCTGGAGGTCCATATCAAGCCTCATCCCTATTTCCGCCTGGAAGGTCGGGATGTCCATCTGGACCTGCCGATCACGCCCTGGGAGGCGGCTCTGGGGGCGACGGTGAACGTGCCCACCCTGGACGGGCGGGTGGACATGAAGATCCCCGCCGGTTCCCAGTCCGGCCGCCGTTTACGGCTCAAGGGGCGTGGTCTGCCGGGAACCCCGCCGGGGGACCAGTACCTGGTGCTGCAGATTCACACCCCGCCCGCGGACGAGAAATCCGCCCGCTCCCTCTACGAGCGCATGAGCAAGGAGATGCCTTTCGATCCCAGGGCGCATCTGCAGTCCTGACGGCCCCGTGGCCGAAACTGCCGCGGAGGGCAGTGGGGTGGCGATGGCCGGTATTGAACCCGAAGGCTTCCCGGTAGTCTCAAGGGGAAGCCTTGACGAATTCGCCATGAGAACGAAACACCTTCATCCGTTGTGCAAGCCTCTCCTGTGGCCCCTCCTGCTGGTACTCCTGCTGGGCCTGAGTCTTCCGGCGACCGCCCGTCTGCCGGTGAAAGTGGACGGCGAACCCCTGCCGTCCCTGGCCCCCATGCTGGAGCAGACCATCCCCGGCGTGGTGAACCTGGCCACCCGGGGACGGGTGCAGGAACGGGGTAGCCCGTTGTTTGATGACCCCTTCTTCCGCCGCTTTTTCGACCTGCCCCAAACCCCCCGGGAACGTCAGACCCAGGGCCTGGGTTCCGGCGTGATCCTGGACGCGGAGAAAGGCTTAATCCTCACCAATGACCACGTGATCCGGAACGCCGATGAAATCGTGGTCACCCTCTACGACGGCCGGCGCCTGGACGCCAAGGTGATCGGTACCGATCAGGCCACCGACCTGGCGGTGCTGAAAGTGGCGGCCGAGGGTCTTCAGGCGCTCCCGGTTGCCGATTCCGATGCTCTCAAGGTAGGGGACTTCGTGGTGGCCATCGGCAACCCCTTCGGCCTGGGACAGACCGTGACCTCGGGCATCGTCAGCGCCCTGGGGCGGACCGGGTTGAGCGTGGAGGCCTACGAGGACTTCATCCAGACCGATGCCTCCATCAATCCCGGCAATTCCGGCGGCGCGCTGGTGAATCTGCGGGGTGAACTGGTGGGCATCAACTCCGCCATCCTCACCCGTGGCGGCGGCAACATCGGCATCGGCTTTGCCATCCCGGTGAACATGGCCCTGCAAGTGATGGATCATCTGGTGGAATACGGCGAGGTACGGCGCGGACGCCTGGGGGTGTCGGTCCAGGACCTGACCCCGGACCTGGCCCGGGCCTTCGGCATCGAGCAGACCCGAGGGGCGGTCATCGCCCGGGTGGAACGGGGATCGCCTGGGGCACGGGCGGGACTCAGGGAAGGCGATGTGGTGACCCGGGTGAACGGGCGGGTCATTCGCAATGCCGCCGAACTGCGCAACGCCATCGGGTTGCTGCGGGTGGGTTCCACCGTGGAGCTGGAAATCCTGCGGGACAAGCGGATCCGGGTGATCCGGACCCAGGTGGGCGAGATCCAGGTCTCCACGCTGGAGGGCGGGCGTATCAGTCCCCGCCTGGAAGGTGCGGCCCTGGGCGAGATTCAGGAAGACTCCCCCCTTCACGGCGAGGTGGAAGGGGTGGTGGTGGTCCGGGTGGCACCGGGTTCGCCGGCCGCCCGGGCCGGTCTCCGGCCCGGCGATCTGATCCTGTCGGTGAACCGTCGTCCGGTTACCAGCCTGGAGGACGTCAGGCAGGCCGCCGGCGCCGGCGGGCAACGGCTGCTGCTGAATCTGCGCCGTGACAACAGCGCCTTCTTCCTGCTGTTGCAGTAGGTTCCCGGGCCTTTTCTACATGCCGGGCGTGTTGCCGCTCACCCAGCGTTGCTGTCCGCTTTGCAGCCTTTCCTGTTTCCAGAAGGGCGCCCTGGACTTGAGGGCTTCCATGATGAACCGGCAGGCCTCGAAGGCCGCCTGACGATGGGCTGACCAGGCGGCAACGAGGACGATGGGGTCGCCGGGATGTATCCGTCCCACCCGATGGGCAATCAGCACGTCTTCCAGCGGCCACTGCCGGCGGGCCTCCTGCCCGATGGTCTCCAGCTGACGTTCGGTCATGCCGGGGTAGTGCTCCAGGGTCATGGCCTGAATGTCGTCGCCTTCGTTGAAGTCCCGCATGGTCCCGACGAAGACGGCGGTGGCGCCGAAGCAGCCGGCAGCCAGGCTTTGCTGATGGCGGATCAGCGTCTCCCAGGGTTCCAGGGCCTCGGCAAGGAGATGGACGGCCACGGCGTCAGCCCCCCGTCACCGGCGGGAAGAAGGCCACCTCGTCACCTTCCCGCACCGGGTGATCGGCGGCGGCATATTCCTGGTTCACGGCGATCAGCGTCCCGGGGGGCAGGGGGCGCCCCTCCTGGGCGCGGCGCCAGACATCCAGGGCACAGCGGATGCCTTCGGCGTCCATATCCTCCCGGGGGCGTCCCGCAAACTCCCGCAGGGAGGCAAAGTAAAGCACGGTGATGGTCACGGGGTCGTAGGCTCCGGTTTGCGACACGTCGGATATTGTCCTGTGGGGATGGGCCTGAGACCATGGGTGTCATTCCCGCCATAAGGATAGTCCATCATGTCCAGATTGACCCATTTCAACCCGGCCGGCCATGCCCACATGGTGGACGTGGGCGGCAAGGACAGCACCCACCGCGTGGCCGTAGCCGAGGGGCGCATCGTCATGGCCCCCGACACCCTGGCGCTGGTGCGCACCGGCGGTCATCGCAAGGGGGATGTCCTGGGCATTGCCCGGGTGGCGGGGATCATGGCGGGTAAGAAGACCGCCGAACTGATCCCTCTGTGTCATCCCCTGGCCCTGACCCGGCTGGAAGTGGAACTGGATACCACGGATCAGCCGCCCGCGGTGTATTGCCGGGTGACGGCGGAAACTCAAGGACCCACCGGGGTGGAAATGGAGGCCCTGACGGCGGTTCAGATGACCCTGCTGACGGTGTACGACATGTGCAAGGCGGTGGATCGGGGCATGGTGATGGAAGGGATCCGTCTGTTGCACAAGTCCGGCGGCCGATCCGGGGACTGGCATCACGCCCCCGCCCGGCCGGTGGGGTAATGCATCGGAGCCTTCGGGTCAGCGCTGCATCAGCCGGATGGAATTGGCCAGCTGGCGCACCCGCCGCTTGATCTCCTCCCGGCATTGCCGGTATGACTCCAGGGTTCGGGCCTCGTCAGCCGAGGTCTCCGGGGCATCCAGAGGCCAGTTCTTGCTGATGAAGCTGTCCCCCCGGGGCGAGGGCAGGCGGGCCGGATCCGGGGTGAGGGTGACGATGAGGTCGGCCCACTCCAGCACCGCCGCATCCAGGTCCCTGGGTGCCAGCGCCGAGGTATCCGTGCCATCCTCCTGAAGTACCGTCAGGGTTCTATGGTCCGGATCACCGGCGCGCATGCCCACGGAGCGGATCTCGGCCAGATCGGCGAGAAATGCCCGGGCGTAGGCCTCCGCCATCAGGGTCCGGGCGGTGTTGGTCGGACCCAGGAACAGGATATGAGGCTTGCGTCGCAGATTCGGGGTGTTGGTCATGGGCTGGCTCTTTGGTAAGGCACGTCAACGGCATCCCACTGATTCTAGACGTTGCCGTCGCGGCGAACCGGGCCGCAACGCCGGCACGCAAGACGCGGATCGGCGGCAGCGAGGGCAGCGGGAGATCCTGCGTCTCCTGGCTCACCACGTTACACTGCAACCATGGCAAGACCCAACACGTATTCCGACTCAAGCGAGGTAAGCGCCCGATGAAATGGATCAAACGTGCCCTGATGGCCGTGGCGGTCGTGCTGGTGCTGTTCGTGGCCCTGCTGATCTTCCTGCTGGCCACCTTTGACCCCAATGCCTACAAGGACCGCATCAGCGCCGCCGTCCAGGAGCAGACCGGCCGGGAACTCACCATCAGCGGCGACATCGGCCTGTCCGTCTTCCCCCGTCTGGCCCTGACCCTGGGGGAAACCACCCTGGCCAACGGGGAAGGCTTCCCTGATGCGCATTTCGCCCGCATCCGTGAGGTGGACGTGGCCGTGGCCATGTTGCCGCTGCTGCGTCGTGAACTCCAGGTGGAGCGGGTGCGTCTGGAGGGGCTGGACCTGAATCTGGCACGGGATGCCCAGGGGCGCGGCAACTGGGATGACCTGTTGGGAGACGGGGATGCCCGGGATCTGCCCGCGGAGGCACCGACGGAGGATCCCGCCGCCGGGCCCGCGATGCTGCGTGATCTGGATATTGCCGGCGTCGAAATCCGCGATGCCCGGATACGCTGGCGCGACGCCCAGGCCGGAACCGACCTGGTGGTGGATCCCTTCAATCTGACCCTGGGGCGTCTGCGTCCGGGTCATGAGACCCCGCTGGAACTGGCCTTCCAGACCCGGCTGGGAGAGCCGGCCCTGACGGCGGCCACCGACCTGTCGGCCCTGCTGTATCTGGACATGGCCGATCAGCGCTACGGCCTGAGGCGGTTGACGGCGGTGCTGGATGCCCGGGGCGAGACCCTGCCGGCCCCCATTCGGGCGCGTCTGGAAGGGGATCTGTGGGCGGACCTGCGCAACGACATGGCCAAGCTGGAGCGATTGACCCTGACCGCCTTCGATACCCAGCTCACCGGGTTGATGGAGGTGGAGTCGTTGACCGGGGAACCCCGTGTGCATGGCGAGCTGCGCAGCGGACGCATCCATCCCCGCAATCTGATGCAGGCCCTGGGCATGGAGGTCCCCGAGACCGCCAATCCCGATGTGTTCAAGAACGCCGCCCTGGATCTGGCCTTTGCGATGCAGGGGGATCGTCTGGATCTGAGCCGGCTCGTGGTCACCCTGGATGAGAGTAGCCTGATGGGGAACGTCGCCGTGCGCGACTTGGCCGCCCCGGCCATCACCCTGTCCCTGCAGGTGGATCGCATCAATCTGGACCATTACCTGCCCCCCGCCGGGGACGGGCCCGCGCCCGGTGCCGGTCAGGCTCCGGCTCCCCGGGACGGCTGGCCGGAGGAGACCATCGAACTTCCGCTGGAACTGTTGCGGTCACTGAACCTCAGCGGTGATCTGAATATCGGTCGGCTGGTGGTCGCCAACCTGGATCTGTCCGACGTGGTGCTGGAACTGCGCGCCCGGGACGGTCAGGTGGATCTGCGTCCCTTCCGCGCCGCACTGTACGGCGGCCGGGTGGAAGGCGCACTGGGGTTGGACGCCCGGCGGGATACCCCCCGTTTCCAGGCCCGCAGCGACCTGCAGGGCGTCCGCATGGGGAACCTGCTTGAGGACCTCACCGGCGAGGCGCCCATGGTCACCGGTACCGCCAACCTGCGCCTTGACCTGAACAGCCGCGGCGAATCGGTCAAGGCCCTGATCGCCGGGCTCAACGGCAACGGGGACCTGCGCTTCGCCGACGGCGCGGTGAAGGGGATCAACGTGGCCCAGATCATCCGCGACGCGGAGGCACGGCTGCGGGGGCGTACCGTCGAGCCATCCGACGCACCGGTGCAGACCGATTTCACCGAGCTGACCGGCAGCTTCCGGATCAACAACGGCGTGGTGGACAACCAGGACCTGCAGGCGGCCTCGCCGCTGTTGCGGGTCCGGGGACGGGGCACCGTGGACCTGAACCGGGAGCGTCTGGACTACCGCCTGGATACCGGTCTGGTGGCCACCCTGGAAGGGCAGGGGGGGCGTCCGCTGGATGACCTGCGCAACGTGAATCTGCCCATCACCATCCGCGGCACCTTCAGCGAGCCACGCTTCGGCCTGGACCTGGCCTCCGTGCTCAGTGGGCGTCTGGATCAGGAACGGGAGCGCCTGGAGCGGCAGGTGCAGGAGCGGGTGGAGGAAAAGGTGCAGCCACTCATCGATCAACAGCGTGACCGGGTGCAGCAGGAAGCGGACCGTATCCGCGACCAGCTGGGCGACCGTCTGCTGGATCGACTCCGTTGAGCGCCGCGGGGGACTTCGGCGCCCGGTTGCTGGACTGGTTTGACCGGCACGGGCGCCATGACCTGCCCTGGCAGCAGGAGATCAGCGTCTATCGGGTCTGGGTCTCGGAGATCATGCTGCAGCAGACCCAGGTGGTGACGGTGATTCCCTACTACCAGCGTTTCATGGCCCGGTTCCCGGACGTGACCTCGCTGGCACGGGCACCCATCGACGAGGTCCTGCACCACTGGTCCGGTCTGGGCTATTACGCCCGTGCCCGTCATCTGCATCGGGCGGCCCGGCAGGTGGTGGAGCAGCACCAGGGCCGCTTTCCCGAGACCCTTGAGGACCTGGAGGCCCTGCCCGGTATCGGCCGTTCAACGGCGGCGGCCATCCTCTCCATTGCCTGCGGTCAGCGCCATGCCATTCTCGACGGCAACGTCAAGCGGGTACTGGCCCGTCATCGCGGCGTGGAGGGGTGGCCCGGCACGACGGCGGTCTCCCGCCGGCTCTGGGCCTTGGCGGAGGCCATGACACCGACAGCGCGGGTGGCGGACTATACCCAGGCCATCATGGATCTGGGGGCCACCGTCTGCACCCGCGGCCGCCCCACCTGCGGGGTCTGCCCCGTCGCGTCGGACTGTGTGGCCCATGCCACTGATCGTCAGTCTCTCCTGCCCACGCCCCGCCCCCGTCGGGAGCAACCCCTGCGCAGCACGGTGATGCTCATCATCCGCAGCCCCGACGGTGTGTTGCTGGAACGGCGTCCACCGACGGGTCTGTGGGGCGGTCTGTGGGGCTTTCCCGAGGTGCCGTCCACCGGGGAGGCGGAGCCGTGGTGTCGGCGTCATCTGGGCATGGAAGCCCATGAAGTGCACGCGCTGGCGCCTTTCGTACACGTCTTCACCCATTTTCGGCTGCACATCACCCCGGTGCGGTTGTGGGTGAAAGACCCCGCGGCCTTCGTGATGGAAGCCCCCGGTCGGGTCTGGTATAAACCTGAAGCTCGTTCGGAGCTGGGGCTTGCCGCGCCGGTGGCCCGGCTTCTGGATCATATTGTGCACGAGGACGGAGAGATCAATGGCTCGCATGGTGAATTGCGTCTACCTGGGTAACGAGGCCGAAGGGCTGGATTTTGCGCCCTATCCCGGCGACCTGGGCAAGAGAATCTACGACAACGTCTCCAAGGAGGCGTGGCAGAAGTGGGTCCGGCATCAGACCATGCTCATCAACGAGTACCGGCTGACCCCGATCGATCCCAAGGCCCGCAAGTTCCTGGAAGAGGAAATGGAAAAATTCTTCTTCGGTGGCGGCGCCAGCATGCCGGAAGGCTATGTGGACCCCACCAAGTAGGAAAAAATCACGCTGAATGGTGCCCGGGGGCTTGACGAAAGCTCCCGTTACCGATTTAATACGTAACTTCGCTGCAACGCGGTTTACGGCAGCAAAAAACAGCAAGGCCAGGTAGCTCAGTTGGTAGAGCAGGGGATTGAAAATCCCCGTGTCGGCGGTTCGATTCCGTCCCTGGCCACCATATAATCAACAACTTAGCCCGGCATCGTCCGGGCTTTGTTGTGCCTGGGCACCACTGGGGCACCTAAGCGGAACAATCCGGGCAGTGGCTACCCTCAATAGTGCTGAGGGTGCCCACTACTACCGGCGCTGTCGAGGGTGTCCACATTATGGACACGTTCCTAGATGGAACAACCTATAAAAAACAGTCGCTTATAAATTAACCCGGGCTGTATCAGGCTATCTTTGGCAGCACACTGCCTGATCCGCATCCCGGTGAGGCCCTGGGCAGGGTATCCACTGATCCCTGACCCCGGTCCCGGTGTCGCTCCCCATGCAATCGGCGGACCATGCCGAAATCGAACCCTTGAGAATCAGCGACTTGTGATTTCCTGGCCTGGGGATTGCTTGATGGAATGAGTTTTGCAGACATGCAAAAGGCGTTCCACCATGCAAGGTATGCCAACCTTCCGGCGGACGAAAAAAAAGCCCGGCGGTGAAGCCGGGCCTTTAGGGGGCCAAACCCTTGACTGAGCCTTGACACTCCCGGCCCGCTGGACCCTCGGGTAAACCCTGGGTATGTCCGGCCTTTTGGCGTCAGAAAAACCTCCCCCAAACCTTGCCTGAACCTTACTGACGCCCGCCTTTAGGGACTCAAAAAATCATCACTGGATGCGGGACACGCTCCCCGCTGGCGTCCCATCAATCCCGGCATCATCGGCCATGCGCTGAAGCTCCTCGGTGCTGGTGCCGATGGCGGTGGCCACGTCCTCGATGCGGTAGCAGGGCCTCCCGGCGGCATCCATCCCGGTGGGCTTCATGCCCGGCATGAACCGGCGCAGACCCTCGGCCAGCTTCCGCCGTAACTCCAGGCGCAGATAGCCGGGCACCAGCGGATCATCAGCCAGCAGGCAGCAGGCCAGCACACTGTCCCCGGTCTGCCGCTCCAGAACGTCAAGACGGTCGCTCATGATCTGCCGGGCCGCCTGATCGAACGTGTCCAGGGCTGGCTGCCAGCCGGGATTGCCATGATCCGCCATCATGGACCGGGCAAGGGCTGGCTGATCCTCACCCACTGCCAAGGCGATGAACGCGGTCATCACGGGCGTCATATCGCCGTAGCCCACGCCTTCATTGGCGGCCTGCCTGATCTCCTTGAACTCGGTCATGCGGCGCTCCTCATGGTCAGACCGTACCGGGCCAGCAGCAGGGCGTCCGCCATGTTGTGGTCCCGCTTACGGCTCAGGTTCAGATCGGGGTGGAACCGGGCGGCAATGGTCCGGCTCATGTCCTTGTCGCTGCCGGTAGGCACGTTCAGGGCCTTTTTCCACGCGGCGGGCGGCACCAGCACCAGCGGGATGCCCAGAGCAGCCAGAACCCCGCAGATTGCCCCGGCGGTGTGTCCCAGGCTGAACATACTGGCCACGCCTTGCCCGGGTCGGCTGGCCACTTGCTCAACGACAGCCAGTCGCACGTCCCCGGCAATCGGGCGCAGCAGGTGAGCCAGCCCGGCGGCATCAAGCTCCCGGCGTACCCGGCCACTGCCCCGGGCCACGGTGGGCAAGTCCTCCAGTAGTTCCACGCGGTGATCGGAGGCCAGGGCGGCCACGGCCCCGGTCAACCCCGGGTCGATACCAAGAATCATGCGGCCCTCCCGGCACCAGCCCGCAGACGGTTGAAGGTTTGGCGGGCATCCTGTCCCCTCAAGGTCTCGTCGCCGGTTTCAAGAGTCCAGCCGTCGCACCGTCCGCAGATCGGGCATCGCTGGTAGGACAGGCGGAATCGACCCGCCCGCTCGATTTGCCTGCCCATCTGGGCACCATCAGAACAGATCATCAGCAGTACCCCCTATGGTTAACTATCTGTGTGCTGGTCAGCGACACCGTGAATCCTGAGAATCGGCCCTCACGGTGCTGGTCAGCGACACCGTGGGGGTCATTTTGGGGGGTGTCGGAAGGGTCACGGTGCTGCTCACCGACACCGACGGTGCTGCTCACCGACACCGTGATTTTTTTTCGAGGCATGGGTCCGGTCTCCATCTCAGGAAGGTTTTTGGGGCGGTCGCTCCGTCGCAGTCGTGGATGGGTTCATTCTCCAAGGCAAAGACGGTGGCGGCCTTCGTTTTCCGGGCGAAGGTCCCCTTCTCAATCACCCGAATCCACCCCCGGTCCAGCAATTCGTCACGGGCTTTCACTGCCTTGAATCGACCGATGCCAAGCCGGTGCTGAATCTCGCGAATCGACATGTGGACCCGGTTTTCCCGACCGCTGAACAATGACCTCATCTCCACCAGCAGCACCCGGGCTTCCATGCTCAGGGTCTGCCATGCGGGTGAGTTCAGTTCGTGCCGGTAGAGTCGGACGTGGGCCTCGCCGCCATTACCGCGCTTCCGCTTCGCCATCACGGCGGCTCCATTTCTCGCGGAGACAGTCGTCCATCGCTTCCCGCCGGTACGGGCCGGACCGCACCCCCATGACCTGGAGGAGTTTCCGCGCTTTGGCACGGTTGCGGTCGTCCAGCCAGTAGGAACAGACCCGCGTCGGCTCGCCCATGTACCCGGGCACCTTCACGAACTCGCGGGCTACCTCGATCCCGTATCGACCCTGGATTTCAGCCACAGTCGAGTGCAAACAGTGGTCGTTCAAGGCGTGTTCGGCCTGGAAGCGGTGGTATTTGCCGCCAGCGGCCAAAGCCTTCAGCACCCGCAGCTTCTTGGAAGTAGGCCGGAGTTTTGGGGTAGGATTGGGGTTGGCCGGGTTGCCGCTTTCGACCCCTGCCCCGGTGGCTGCCGGGCGGGGGTTTTTCTTGGTGTCCATGTCACTCCCCTTCCTTGGTTTGAGCCAGCAGACGTTCCACGGAATCGGCGGGCCAGATCAACCGACCGTTGGGCAGCTTTCCGGGCTTCACCCCGTAAAAAGACCCAGTGCGGCACAACCTGACGCGGATGCTCTCGGCTTTCAGGCCGATGGCATCGGCAAACATGTTTGTTGAGAAGCCGGTAGCAGGTGGCTTGAGGGCGGGTTGGGTGGTGTTCATCGGTGTATGTACCTTCAGTTGATTGTCGGTACATACAAGTTATCGGGCGGGGCGGATAAGAAAACGGGGGCCGAATTTTTATCCTGACTTCACCTTCCTTTTCAGGTACTTAACCCAGCCCCGTATTTCCTCGGTCATAAGCCATTTCTTTCTCAGGGAGAGCGATCCGCTGTCTTTCCCGTTGAAGGCAATCCACTCGGCAACCCGCTTATCCTGAACTCGGTCCAGCGGGACTCCTTCCCGGTCGGCAATCTGCCGCCTGACCCCCTCGAAATGCTCCAGCATTTGCCGGGCAAACTCAGGCGTCAGCTTTTCCTTCCGCCCCCGCTTGGCTGGCTCTCGGGCCTTGGAAACGACCTCGGCAAGCACCCCTTCACTCAGAAACCCCACCTGCTCGCCGGTCTCGCGGCACCTCAACAGTTCCAGCACCTCGGCCCGAGTCCACTCAGACCTGGGCTTGCTCCTCAGTCTCCACACCAGATCGGACAAGGCCATCACTTCACCCTCCGCAACCGACCGGCCCCGGCCTGGGGCTGCGGGATGCCTGCCTCGGTGAGAATCCATGCCTCGATCTTGGTGTGCCACTGCCGCAACAGGTCCAAGGGTCGGCGGCGGTAATGCTTCTCCGCAATGGCCGATGGCTTGTGCCCCTGAATCTGGGCCACGACACCCACGGGACACTCCAGCCACTCGGCCAGGGTGGCGAATGAGCGGCGCAGCCCGTGGAGGGTGATATGGGGCAGTCCGGCGGCCTGGACAGCCAGCCCGTGAACCCGGGTACATGGCGACATGCGGCCTGATTTGCTGGTGGTGCTGGAGAATACCCACTCGTTCCGGCGCGGCAGGGCATCCAGCAGGCTGGCAACGTAGGGGGTTAAGGGGATGACCCGCTCCCCCTCCACCTTGTCCCGAATGGTCAGGGCCTGCCATTGAAAGTCCACGTCCTCCCATCGCAGGCTCATCAACTCTTGCCTTCTGGCCCCGGTGAGTAGCAGGCACTGAAGGTACGCACAGTGGGATGGGTTGCCGATCTTCCGAACGGCGTCAAACCAGGGGCGCAACTGTTCACGCTGGAGGCAATCACCCTTCGTCTTGGGCTTGGGCACGGATCGGCGCACGGCCTTGGTCAGCAGGTGGGCAGGGTCCACCAGGCCCCGGTACTCCGGGTGTTCGGCGGCCCAGTGAAGAAAGGCACGTAAAAGCCGGAAGCCCCGGGCGGTCACGGTGGGGCGGGTAGCCTTCTCCCGCTCCAGCCATGATTCCAGGCGTTCGGGGGTCAGGTCCGCCAGGCGTTCGGCCCGCAGGGGATGCAGGGCACCAGCCTTGGTTTTCTCTGGGGACCGCTTGCGGGCCTGCCCTGGGGCGGTCATGGCGCGGTCGTGGTCATGCCTTGTGGATTCGCTCCAGTCGGCTTGACGGGCTTCCACGTAGGCGTCCCAGGCGTCCCCCAGGGTGACAACGGCCCGGGCCTGCTCCTGCCGGGCCTGTTCGGCTTCTGCCTTGCGCTGGGCCTTCTCCTGCCGGGGGTCTCTGCCTTGATCCACCAGGGCGGAAAGGCGCTTGGCCTCGGTGCGGGCTTCCGCCAGGGTCCAGGTTTCCCGGTCCCCGATGCTCAGGCGGATGGTCTGGCCTCCCAGCTTGCGCTGAAACACGTAGGACACGGCCCCGGTGCCTCGGGCACGTAGCCCAAGCCCTGGCTGGTGCGAGTCCCACAGGTAGGCGCTCCGCTTGCCCTGGGGGCAGGTGAAGGCGCTCACGCGGGCATGGGTGAAGTTCAGGCGGGTGGTAGAATCGCGGGTAGCCATTGGCGGCACCTCCCTACAGGTCTGCCGGTGGTCAGGGCCTCGGGGTGATGGCGTCACCTCGGGGCCTGTTTCGTTGGGTGCCCTGGGCACCCTGGGGCACCACTGGGGCACCCAACAACGACAGAATAGGCTAATTATTCCGCATTATCAATGTAGGATATTTTTTGTCATGCCGTTGAATCAGAAGGGATTTTGTAACGTGGCATAATGCCTGCTAATGCCGTTTTCGCGGAATTGAAAATCCCCGTGTCGGCGGTTCGATTCCGTCCCTGGCCACCATACAAAAACCCCGGCTGCAAGGCAGTCGGGGTTTTTTTTCGCCTGCACAGTAACGAAAAGACGCTATGCTAAGTCACTCCGAGAAAATTCCCAGGGGTCCGACGGGAGAATGCTGTGGATTGGCCGCTCGTGGAAAAAGCCGCAACCGGGGTGAAAGCCGTTTTCCGGAACATGCCCTTGCCATTGCTCAGTGTGGATATCGACGGGACCATCCTTGAGGCAAACCCACTGGCCCGTGATCGTCTGGCCCTGCCGGAAGACCGCGGTCAATGGCCTGATCTGAGCCATTTCCTGCTTTCCCTGGATGCCGCCGAGCTGGCGGACATGATGGAGCGTTGCTGCAGCCGATCCCGCCCTCAGCAATTGCGTGCGCAATGCCGTGATATTCATGGCGGCAAGTTCGAGGTCATGGTGCACCTGAGCCTTCTGGATGCGGATTCGGAGCGCTGCTTCCTGTGCGTGCTGACCGATGTCAACGGCACGGGAGACGAAGAGACCCTCGCTCCACCCACTCCCTGGGCGGATGGCCTGACGGAGAGTTCACTGCGCTGGCGCTTTGCCCTGTTCGGTGCCGGTGACGGGGTCTGGGACTGGGACCTGGAATCCAATGATGTGGTCTACTGTGCCCGTTTTCGCCAGATCATCGGGTTTTCGGAAGCGGAGTTGGACAATAGCTTCGAGCAGTGGGTGAGCCTGGTGCACCCGGACGATCTGAGAGGGTTTACCGGTGGCATGCAGGAACACCTGCGTGGACATTCCCCTCACTACACTTGCGAGTTTCGCATGCGTTGCAAGGCGGGTGACTGGATATGGGTTTTGGCGCGGGGGCGTGTTGCTCGCCGTGACGGGAGCGGCCAGCCTCTGCGTGTGGTGGGCACCTTGTCGGACATCGGAGCCCGCAAGAAGCTGGAATACGAACTGCGGCGCATGGCGACCACGGATTTTCTCACCGGACTTTACAATCGCCGCCATTTCATTTCTCGCATGGCCGATGAACTGGCCCGTATCCGGCGCCGTGCGAACCAGCCCTCAAGCCTGCTGATGGTGGATCTGGATTACTTCAAGAATATCAACGACACCTACGGACACTCCGCCGGTGATCTGGTGTTGCAGCACTTTGCCGATACCCTGCGAAGCTGCCTGCGCAGGATGGATCTGCCCGCCCGCACCGGCGGTGAAGAGTTTGCGGTCCTGCTGCCGGGAACCTCGGAGCAGGAGGCCCTGATTCTGGCGGAACGCCTTCGTCGCAAGGTGAAGTCCACGCCGGCCGTGACACCGGAAGCCATCATCGCCGTGACCGTCAGCATCGGCATCACGTTGCTGCGTGCTGAAGACAGCGGTCCCGATGCCACCCTGGGCCGGGCGGACGAGGCGCTCTACAGGGCCAAGAACAGCGGCCGTAACCAGGTGGTGCTTGCGCCCCTCTGATGCCCGTCAACAACGCAATCCCGATGCCTGGATGCGACAGACCCTTGCCGGGGAGTGGAAACCATGCGTGATGAAAACACCCGGTGGCTCGTGCCCGTCTGGCCGGCGCCGCGCGCCGTGCGTTCGGTGGCGACGACCCGCCTCGGGGGTGTCAGTCGGCCTCCCTTTGACAGCTTCAATCTGGGGTTGCATAACGGGGACGATCCCGAGGCCGCGCTGCACAACCGTCGTCTGCTCAGGCGGCATTTGTCCCTGCCCCGGGAACCCTGCTGGCTTCAACAAGTGCATGGTGCACGCGTGGTGGACGCCGGTCGCTGCGGCGACCGACCGGAGGCGGATGCGGTGGTGGCCTTTGCGCCGGGATTGCCCTGCGTGGTGATGACGGCGGATTGTCTGCCGGTATTGTTTTGTGATCGCGCCGGCACCCGGGTGGGAGCGGCCCATGCCGGATGGCGCGGACTGATCGCCGGTGTGCTGGAAGCCACGGTCGAGGCCCTGGACTGCCCGCCCGGGGAACTGATGGCCTGGCTGGGACCCTGCATCGGTCCCGACGCCTTCGAGGTGGGAGACGAAGTGCGGGCCGCCTTTCTGCGGCATGACCCGGGGCACCGGGAGGCCTTCGTGCCGTCCCCGGCCGGGCGCTGGCTGGCGGATCTGCGGGCGCTGGCGCGGCGACGACTGTCGGCCCGCGGCGTGCGCGACATGACGGCGGAATCCGCGTGTACCTTCAGTGATGCCCGCCGTTTCTATTCCTATCGCCGAGATGGTGACACCGGGCGCATGGCCTCCCTCATCTGGCTGGCGGACTGAGGGACATGCCGGTCTCCGGTCGCAGGTAGCGGTACTGTTCCATGACGCGGGTGATGTACTGGCGGGTTTCGGCAAACGGCGGGACCCCGCCGTGGCGTTCCACTGCCCCCGGGCCGGCATTGTAGGCAGCCAGGGCCAGGGTCACGTCATGGTCGAACCGTTCCAGCATCCTGGCGAAATAGGTGACGCCGCCGCGTATGTTTTCGGTGGGGTCGAAGGCGTTGCTCACCCCCAGTTCCCGGGCGGTGCCCGGCATCAGCTGCATCAGGCCCTGAGCCCCCACCCGTGACACGGCATGGCGGTCGAAGCAGGACTCCACCATGATGATGGCCCGAATCATTTCCTCATCGACGCCATGATGGCGTGCGTAGTGGCGGATGGTGAGTAAATGATCCAGGGCGCGCCGATCCATGGCGGCGCGAGTCACACCCCGGCAGGCATGGGAGGCGGTGGGGCGGCCATAACGCCCCACAAAGGTATAGTCCGGACCCATGTCCCGTCGGTCGGTGAACATGGGGGTACCGTCCCGATCCCTGTAGATGTAGATCTCCGCGCTCAGGCCCAGGGGCAGGCAGAGGATCAGCACGGACAGTGTCCGTGCGGCCGGCCTGCCCCTTCGTTTGAGGAAGCGATGCATTGTGTTTGAACCTCTCTGCGCGGATCATAATGAATAACCCAAAAATCGGCCTCATGCATGTCTGGTCATTCATTCACCGATAATCACCCGGGTTTTCCGGATGGTCTGCTCAGGGCCCTGGCCCGACGATCCAGCTGGTCCCGGGCGGAACTGGCCCGGCACCTGATGGTTGCGGAGGCCGAAGTGGAATCCGGTCTGGAGGTGCTGGGCTCCCTGGGCCTTGCCCTGCTCAGGCCGGATGACCGGGTGGGGCTGGAAGATCCGTTGGAATTACTGGACGAAGCCCGCATCAGGGCGGCCTTCGGCGGCAACACCGACCTGACGCTGCAGGTCCTGGAGCAGGTGGACTCCACCAATACCCGACTGGAGCAGATGCGCCGTCAGGGCATGGCGCCGCCGATGGCTTGCGTGGCCGATATCCAGTGGGCAGGGCGAGGGCGTCGGGGACGACAGTGGCTGATGCCACCGGGCGCCGGATTGCCCCTGTCCATCCTCTGGAGCATCCGTCACTGGCCGGCACCGGACCCCACCATCACCCTGGCGGCAGGGGTGGCGGTCATCCGGGTGCTGGAAGCGCTGGGTGCCCGGGGGCTGAGTCTGAAATGGCCCAATGACATCCTGGTCCATGGCCGCAAGTTGGGCGGCATCCTGGTGGAAGGTCATGCCCAGGCAGGAACGGGGGTCGACCTGATCCTGGGGTTGGGGCTGAATCTGCGCCTGCCCCGGGATCTTCCTATCGACCAGCCCTATGGTGACCTGCGGGACGCCGGCCTGGACCCGGACGTGTCCCGCAATGTCCTGGCCGCCAGGCTGCTGGAGGCCCTCACCGACATGCTGGCCACCTATCCGGAACCCGGTTTTGCCGCCTACCGGACACCATGGCAGGCCCACGATGCCTGTGCCGGGCGCCCGGTGTTGATCCGGGGCGCCCGAACCCTGGCGGGGACGGGGTGCGGCGTGGATGCGTGCGGTCGCCTGCAGGTACTGACGGCGGAGGGCATGGTGTCGGTGGAGGCGGGTGAGGTCAGCCTGCGTTTTGCCCCATGAAACTGCTGCTGGATGGAGGCAACACCCGGATCAAGTGGCTTTGCTGGGAGCATGGCCGGCCGGGGGAGGGGGGTGTCCTGGTCCATGGGGGCGAGGCCCGGCCGGATCTTTCCGGTCGCCTTGGCGCCTGCCTGGAGCCCCTGTCACCGGAGGCGATCTGGGTGGTGGAGGTGCTCGGCCCCGACTTTCGTCGGGTCTGCCGGGACATGTGCGAGGCACGTGGCTGGCCGGCGCCGCAATTCTTTGTGCCGGACTCCTGGCTGCACGGCATTTGCAGCGATTACCTGGAACCCGGCCGACTGGGGGTGGATCGCTATGCGGCCATGGCCGGCGCCCGGGCATTGGGGCATGAAACCGCCATCATCGTGGATTGCGGGACGGCAGTGACCCTGGATTTGCTGGTGCCGGAAGGCCGTCATCGGGGGGGATTGATCCTGCCGGGGTTGGGGCTGATGCGACGCAGCCTGGGGCTGGCACCAGGTGTGGCCGGCATGACCGAGGGCAGGGATGACTGCATCGTGGCCGTGCGCACGGCGGATGCCGTCGCTTCCGGTACGTTGCAGGGGCTGGCGGCGGCCATCGCGCATCTGAGTCATCGATTGTTCGAAATCGCCGGTACCGATGGAGGCGCGCCGGCGCGGTTGCTCACCGGTGGAGACGCCTTGCATCTTCACCCGTTGCTGGGTGATGACTGGTGCGTGGAGCCGCACCTGGTATTTCGCGGCCTGGCCCATGTGGCGGATCGGAATTGATGCGGTTGTTGTTTTTTCTGTTGCTGCTGCTGAATCTGGCCTATCTGCTGTATGGGCTGGCCCGGCATGCCCCGGAAACCCCACCGGACCCGACTGTATGGCAGCAGCCCGAGGGCATTCCCATGCTACGGTTGCTGCGGGAAGGTGGGGTGGCGGCGGAGGACGTCATCCCGGATGTCGGGCAGGCTGCATGTGTCAGCCTTGGACCTTTTGGTACCCCGCAGGCAGCGGCGCCCTTGCAGGCACGTTTACTTGGCGAGGGGCTGGCGCCGCATGTGCGGCCGATGACCGAATCCAGGCCTCTATCCTATTGGGTGGTGCTTGAGCCCGTTGACGGGCGCGCCGGGGCGCGGGCAGCCATCACGCTGCTGACGGCCCGGGGCATGAATGATCATTACATCATCACTGAAGGCCCCCATCGGGACGGCCTGTCACTGGGGCTCTTTTCGGAACATGCAAGGGCCCTCAGACGCCTGGAGCAGGTGCGTGGGATCGGGTTGGAGCCCATCATCGAGACACGCTATCGAGAAGTGAGTTTCTATTGGGTTGATGTGAATGCCTCCTTGCCCATGATCGGAGCGCTCTCCTTGGAACTCCCCGAGGGTGTTTTCCCGGTGGAACGGGATTGCCCATGACGTCGGCGGCCTCGATCCCTGCCGAAAGGCAGACCGGGGATACCCAAGTCACCATATGTAATGGTAGAGTTGGCCCGTTGCCTGGATGTGGGGCATGGCCGGTATAGCTCAGTTGGTAGAGCAACTGATTTGTAATCAGTAGGTCCCGGGTTCGAATCCTGGTGCCGGCACCATTTTTCCCTCCACCTCTGATTCCGCCTTTGCGCGGATGCCGCATGAAGCAAAACATGCTTGGCGGCCTTATGCCCCCTTGTCAGGTGCTCAGGTGCTCAGGTGCTCGGGTCATTCTGTCCGTCACCCCACTTTTTTCGACCCTGTCAAAAAAAACGACTACACTCAGCAGCGAAGACTTGAAAAGTGTGAGCTGCGTCACATAGTATGTGTGATACGAGTCATATAAGTCCGTGACATGGTGTAAAGAATGTCGGACGGTAGTCCGGCTGTCCTTGAATCATGGATCAGGTTGATCACCACGTGTCACCCAAGCATTAGAGAGGTTTGGGTATGGGCAATCCGGCGGAAGACAGGGTATTGGCGTCTGTTGTTGACAGTAACCAATATGGTGAAGTTCGATCTCACGCGAGAAGTCGCGGCTCCGCCGCCAGTGGGGCCGGTGATGCGGTTTCCGCGGTGAAGCGGCCGGTCAGGGTCAGGCACGGCCACATCAACATCCTTGGACGGGATATTTCCACCCCCATCATCATTCTGGCCTCCGCCGAGGCCCTGGTCTTTGGCTTGGCACTGCTGGCTGCCTGTTTCATCCAGCTTCCAATGGCACCCACCCTGGCGTCCGTGGTGGATGTCATCTGGTCACTGCAGATGCTGGCCTTTGTTTCCCTGGGCATGGTGGGCATGCTGAGCATGGGTCTTTACCGGCGAGGATTCCGCGGCGGTGCCAACGCAGTGGTGTTGCGCATCCTGGGGGCCGCCCTGCTGTCGGTCACCATGATGTCCATGCTGTTTTATGTGTTCCCGGATCTGCACTTCGGCCGCGGCATCATGGCCATCGCCATCGGCCTGGCCATTCCCGGCATATTGTTCACCCGATTCGGGATCTTCCGACTGCTGGCCCATGATGCCTTCAAGCGTCGGGTACTGGTACTGGGGGCCGGCGATTCCGCGCAGCTGTTCAACCGTCTGCGCCGTAAGTCCGATCAGGTCGGTTTTGTCCTGGTGGGGTTCGTCCCCAGGCCTGGAGAACGCACGCGCCCGGGCGATGGATACCCGCTGCTGCTGACGGTTCGTCCCCAGGCCTGGAGAACGCACCCGGGTATCCGATGACTCCACCCTGAGACTGGACGTGCCGCTACCTGAGTTCGTGCGCCGTCATCACGTGGATGATCTTGTCATTGCCTATGATGATCCCCGCGGCGGCTTTCCCGCCGAGGAACTGATGCATTGCAAGATGCAGGGCCTCCACATACTGGATATCGCCGATTTCTTCGAGCGGGAGGCCGGTCTGCTCAAGCTGGACATCCTGCGTCCCTCCAGCATGATCTTCGGCCGAGGCTTTCGCCAGAGCCTCTATCAGCAATATGCCAAGCGTGCCCTGGACGTGATCACCAGCCTGGCCATGCTGGCCTGTGTCTGGCCCTTCATGCTGATCTGCGCCCTGGCCATCATGATCAAGAGCAAGGGGCGGGGCTCGGTCATATTTTGTCAGGTACGCACCGGGCAGCATGGCAAGCCCTTCACGCTGTTCAAGTTCCGCAGCATGATCATGGATGCCGAGAAGGACGGCGTGGCCCGCTGGGCCCAGAAATCCGATCCCCGGGTCACCCGCTTTGGGGCCTTCATGCGCAAGACCCGGCTTGATGAGCTTCCCCAACTCATCAACGTGTTGCGTGGCGACATGAGCTTCGTCGGCCCACGGCCCGAGCGCCCCCAGTTTGTGGAACAACTCGGCGGCAAGTTGCCCTATTATCATCACCGGCACTGGGTCAAGCCGGGCCTCACCGGCTGGGCACAGATCCATTATCCCTACGGGGCCTCCGAAAAGGATGCCTTCGAGAAGCTCAAGTATGATCTTTACTATGTGAAGAACCAGAGCATGTCCCTGGATCTTCTGACCATCGTCCAGACCGTGGAAGTCGTTCTCTGGGGCCGAGGCTCCCGCTGAGAACGGCGGATATCAACGCTTTACCCCCAGGTATCATTCCCCGCCCCGACCCTCTCCCCATCCGGGAGAGGGAATGACCATGGAGGTTGCTCGTGTCCCTGGGCGTGACCGGATACGCCATCGCCGCCATCGGCTTTGCCGCTCTGCTGATCGTGCTCCTGATCGGCTGGCAACGCCGCCTGCAGGGGGCACTGCTGATCCTGGCCGCCGCTGCCGGCATCCTCTGGGCCTTGACCCTGGCCGCCCAGGCCATCTGGCCCGAACGCATTCCCCTGTCACTTGTTTTTCCCGCGGAACTGCTTCGGGATGCCGCCTGGATCGGTTTTCTCTGGGGGCTGATCTGGCAGGCACGCAGTCACCGGCGGCTACCGGTTTCCCGTGCCCCGACCCGGCCTGGTCCACCATTACCCCCGACAGAAAACCGGTTCAGCACATTGCCGGCAGCCGCCGGCAATACCGATCCCGGGCGTCCTCTGGCCCTGTTGGGCGTGGCGGCGGGGGCACTGATCCTGGGGCTGACCACCTACTTGCTGTTCCAGCCCAGGTTGCCGGAGGCCTGGATACGCGTGGATGTGTTGCTCGGCGGCAAGCTCCTGCTCACCCTCATCGCCCTTTTGCTGGTGGAACAGATCTATCGCAACACTTCCCGGGAAGGGCGCTGGGCCATCAAGTACCTGTGCCTGGGTGTGGGCGGTGTCTATCTGTTTGATTTCTACATGTATGCCGAGTCCCTGCTGTTTCGCAACGTGGATGCGGGCCTGTGGGAGGCGAGGGGATTCATCAATGCCCTGGTGGTGCCCCTGATTGCCGTGTCTGCGGCCCGTAACCCCCAGTGGTCGCTGGATGTCTATGTCTCCCGGGGCATGGTCTTCCACACCGCCACCTTGCTGGGCGCCGGGGTCTACCTGCTACTGATGGCGGCGGCAGGTTATTACCTGCGGGTCTTCGGCGGTGAATGGGGCACGGTCTTCCAGGCCGTGTTCCTGTTTGCCGCCCTGCTGAGCCTGCTGGCGCTGGCGGCCTCCGGGCGTCTGCGGGCGCAGTTCAAGGTTTTTGTCAGCAAGCACTTTTTCAACTACAAGTATGATTATCGGGAAGAGTGGCTGCGCTTCATCGCCACCCTGGCCGACGAGACCCGGCATGAGGCCTTGCCCACCCGAGTGATTCGCGCCCTGGCGGACATCGTCGACAGTCCCGGCGGGCAGCTTTGGATGCGCGACGGTGGTCGGCATTTCACTCAGGCGGCCCAGATCAACATGGCCGAGGCCGGTGATCACGCCGAGCCGGTGGACGGCAGCCTGGCCCGCTACCTGCTGGATACCGGCTGGGTGCTGGATGTGGCGGAATGCCTGTCCGAACCCGAGCGACATGCCGGCCTGCAATTGCCGGACTGGATGCGGGACAGTGAACGGATCTGGTTGTTGATCCCCTTGAAACAGGGGGTGGAACTGCTGGGCTTCGTGGTATTGCTGGCCCCCAGGGCCCATCGCAACATCAACTGGGAAGACAGGGATCTGCTCAAGACCGCCGGACTTCAGGCCGCCAGCCATCTGGCCCAGATGGAGGCCCTGCAGGCGCTGTCCGAGGCCT